>JAGIAF010000270.1 GCA_017745015.1 Bdellovibrio sp.
GTCTGGAGTCGGGCCCATTCACAAAGGCGACTATTTGGAAGCAGAAATTGTGGGTAAAATAACTCACAAATGGGCAGTGAAATAACCTTGAATTTCTCTGTCCGCGGAGTAAATATCTGCGTGCACTGACAGAGGTAAATAATGAACGATATCCAATCGCAAATCGTCGCCCGTGGCGAAGAGATTATGAAGCGTATGGAAAGCCAATCTAAGGCTTCCATCTTCTCAAAAGATTTCTGGTATGGCTCCATCATGGAATGGAGTATGAAAAATGAAAAATTCAAAACGAACATGTTCCGCTTCGTCGACGTACTTCCGTCGATCAACTCTGGCGACGAAGTAGCTCGTCACTTGAAAGAATACTTCGCTGAAGACGGCGGAAAACTTCCTCCAGTATTCAACGTCGGTTTGGGTTTAGGTTCTTTAGCTCCGGGCTTAATGGCCGGTGCGATTAAGAAAAACGTTGTAGGTATGGCACAAATGTTCATCACGGGCGAAAATCCTGACGATGCACTTCCAGTTCTTAAAAAAGCGCGCAAAAACAAAATGACTTTCACAGTGGACATTTTGGGTGAAGCCATCTTGTCCGAAAAAGAAGCTCAAGAGTATTCAAACAAATGCATCGAGCTTGTGAACTGGCTCGCAAAAGACGCTGAAAAATGGGACGAAGTTCCTCAGATCGATCGCGATCATGAAGGTGCCATTCCTAAAGTAAACGTGTCTGTGAAAATGACGGCACTCTACTCGCAAATCAAAGATCTTGCTTGGGATGAATCTAAAAAAATCTTGAAAGATCGCATGCGCCCTATCTTCCGCCTGGGAATGCAAAAAGGCGTATTCATCAATTTGGATATGGAGCAATACTCTGTCAAACATCTGACATTGGAAGCCTTCACTGAATTGATCAACGAAGACGAATTCAAATCTTACAAATTCTTCGGCATCGTAATTCAAGCTTACCTGCGTGATTCTTTCGAAGACGTCAAAATGCTGACGGACTTCGCGAAAAAACGTGGCACTCCATTCTGGGTTCGCTTGGTTAAAGGTGCTTACTGGGATTACGAAACCATCGAAGCGGAACAACGTGGCTGGCCCGTTCCCGTTTACACAAACAAGGCCGAGTCTGACGCCAACTACGAAGTGTGCGCGAAGTACTTCCTTGAAAATATTAAATACATCCGCCCGGCTTTTGCGTCTCACAACGTAAGAACCATCGCAGCTTGTATGTTGTTCGCTGAAAAACTCAACATCCCGAAAGAAGCTTTGGAGTTCCAAATGCTTTACGGAATGGCAGAACCAATCAAAAAGACGATCGTGGATATGGGCTACCGTATGCGCGAATACGCTCCTGTGGGCGAGCTGATTCCCGGCATGGCGTACCTAGTTCGTCGTTTGCTTGAGAACTCTTCAAATGAATCTTGGTTGCGCGGTAAGTTCGCAGATAACAAAACAACTGCGGAACTTATGAAAGATCCCGCTTCTGGTTTGACGCCGACTTCGGCAATCATTCCTAAAAAAGCTGGCAAGTTCTACAACGAACCTCTTTTGGATTTCGCTGTAAAAGCAGATCGCGAAAAAATGCTCAAAGCTCTTGCTGACATGCGCGCTTCGCTTCCAGTGAACGTGCCTTTGATGATCAACAATAAAGAAGTAACTTCCGCGAAACTTTTTGAGCGCGTGAATCCTTCTGAAAAATCTCAAGTTGTGGGCAAGATCCACATGGCGACTGTTGAACAAGCAGAACAAGCGATGCAAGCTGCACACACAGCCTACAAAACTTGGAAGAATGTTCCAGCTGAAGAGCGCGCTGCTCTGGTAGATAAACTTGCAGACATCATGCAACGCGATCGTTTCAAATTGATCGCGACGCAAGTAATGGAAGTTGGTAAACCTTGGGCTGAAGCGGATGGTGACATCGGTGAAGCGATCGACTTCTGCCGCTACTACGCTCGCGACATGCGCAACCTACAAAAACCACTTCGCGTCGGTGGCTTGCCGGGCGAACTTTCTCACTACATCTACAAATCTCGTGGTGTGGTTGCGGTTATCGCTCCTTGGAACTTCCCTCTGGCGATCCTTGCCGGCATGGTGACGGCAGCTGCCGTGACTGGAAACACGGTGGTGATGAAGCCTGCAGAACAATCATCTGTAGTTGCTTGGGGCTTGATGAAAATGGTTCAAGAAGCGGGCTTCCCAGCTGGCGTCATCAACTTCCTTCCTGGTTTCGGTGAAGAAGTTGGCGAGTACATCGTGAACCACAAACACACGACAACTATCGCCTTCACAGGTTCTAAAGCTGTCGGTCTTCACATCTTGAATCGCGCCTCTGTGGTTCAACCAGGCCAAACACACGTCAAACGTTGCATTATCGAGATGGGTGGTAAAAACGCCGTGATCATCGATAACGATGCGGACCTTGATGAAGCAGTTGACGGTGTTCTTTACTCAGCTTTCGGTTTCAGCGGTCAAAAATGTTCAGCTGCCAGCCGAGTGATCGTTCTGGATGAAGTTTACGATCGTTTCACTGATCGCCTGGTTGAAGCGGCTCGCTCTATTGAAGTGATGTCTGCGGAAAATCCAAAAGCTTACATGGGCCCTGTGGTGGATCAAGAAGCTCACGAGCGTATCTTGAACACTATTGCTGAAGCAGAGAAAACGAACAAGTTGTTGTACAAAGGAACTGTGCCAAACACTGGTTTCTTCGTTCCTCCAACAATCTTCGGTGATGTTCCAGGCGACGCGAAATTGGCGCAACAAGAAGTCTTCGGACCGGTTGTAGCAGTGATCCGCGCGAAAAACTTGGATCAAGCCATCGAGATCGCTAATAGCACAGAGTACGCTTTGACTGGCGGTATGTTCTCTCGTTCACCAGCAAACATCGCTCGAGTGAAAGAAGAGTTCGAAGTTGGTAACTTGTATATCAACCGCGGCATCACAGGTGCCATGGTGGATCGCCATCCATTCGGCGGCTTTAAAATGTCAGGCATCGGCTCAAAAACCGGGGGCCCTGATTACATCAAACAATACATGGAACCAGCCGCCGTTACAGAAAACACCCTCCGCCGCGGCTTCGCCCCAGCAGAAGAATAAAACCAAAAGGTACGCCGTACCTTTTGGGGGTGCGGCGCGCAACCGTGTGCTTCCAAAACTCCCTTAAATGGGAAAAAGACCGATTTCTCCTATGAAATCGGTCTTTTTTTTGCCATCTTTCCTTTTACAATATAGTAAAAATACATTTTGGTTTTTAGTAATCATTATTCTACTTCCCACGTCCAGAGCACGATACATCTTCATCCAACTCACCCACAGGTGTGAGATCTTGCCCTGGAGTAAATATGAAATCTTTCTTTTTATCGCTTTCATTAATTGTGGTCATTCCTTTCCACTCCCATGCTCAAGGGACTCAAGTAGCTGAGATCAAGTTCTTATACGCAGACGAAGAAGTAGGGGCGCGCGCAGTCACCACAGGGGACTTTGCAAACATTCTGTACAAAGCCCTGCGAAGTGAAGTGCAAACATTTACTGAGAGCGGAATCACGAAATCCATGAAGAACGGCGAAAACTATTATTGCATTAAAACTGCTAAGAGCAACGACACCCTATGCGTTCTGTTTTTCCCCGAGATCCAAAGCATTCCTCATGAGGACCTCACCGTTACAATCCGTTTCGATATAGATGAAGGAGTTCTGAGCGGATACTTCCTCACCCCAGAATTAAACCAAACCCTTCAGTGGGATCTTAGTTCTGGCTTGTTTTATTCTTTAACTAACTAAATTAATTGGAGGCCTTAGATGAAATCTCTTCTATTTTTAACCTTAGTGATGATGTTCACTACTTCCGCACATGCTGCGGAATGGACTTATCGACTTAAAGTCATCGACGAAAGCAAATACAATTCCCTCTTGGGAAAAAAGCTGAAAGAAAGTGATCTTGAGGCAGTGACTGCCATTCGTGAAATTAAAGTTCAAGCAGGCAGCACCCTTCCTTCTCCCGCTTTACAAAACGATGTCTTCTTAATTTGCCAGGTACAATGCCCAGGCGAACAAGGAGCAATGCCAGCCGCAAAGCCTACAAAAATCAACGGCAACGTTGTCGAGTTTAATTACCCTGTAGAGTCTGAGCAATTCCGCCAGGTCAATTTATTCTATCACCTCAATCTGTCTTGGAATAAGTTTGCAGAACTTGGCTATAAACCAACATTCCAAAATCAGATTAAGATTCGCTCTGATCGCAAGATTCAACAACTGATGGAAAAAGGCGACATGAGCAACAATGCCTTTTTCGATAACGAAGACAACTCCCTCAACTTTGTCCCAAGCAAAGCAGTTTTGATTCTAAAGGGTTTGCTTGGCAAAGTTAATTACATCGATACAGCCTATGATCCCATCGTTATGGCCCATGAATTGACCCACTTAGTCCTGAACGACTCTATCGGCCGCGTACCTAATTCGGATTTCGGCGGTATCCACGAAGGTCTTGCAGATTTCTTTGCCCTCAACTTTTACAAAACCACACATC
>JAGIAF010000271.1 GCA_017745015.1 Bdellovibrio sp.
GGTTTTTATCGCTGGCGTGGGCGGAATGGGTGGCGCTTGCTTGATGTCCATCGTTCGTGCCGGCTTTGAAAAAGTCGGCATTGCGGATATCGATACTTTCGACGTTTCCAATTTGAACCGCCAAGTGTTTTCAAATCTCACCTCGGTCGGACTGGACAAGGCCATGTCCACTTTGGACCAAATTAAAAATTTGAATCCCCAGGCTGATATTCGCAACTGGGGAGCTGACTGGTTGACGCATCTTGATCAAATTTTGCAAACGTACAAAATAGTTGTGAATGGCACGGATGATATTCGTGCGACATTGCAGCTGTATCGTAAAGCCAAGGAGTACGGGTGCACTGTCATTGACGCATATACTTCGCCACTTCCTTCTGTCTATGTGACAGGTCCTCAAGATCCTCGTCCCGAAGAGCGTTTGCGTTTCCCATCACGAGGAAAAGCTATTGCGGACCTAACGGCCCAAGACATTGACGGCTGTAAACTTGCGGAAGTAATTCACGTGATGTCTCATTCGAACTCCATTGCTCATATTGATTTTGATTTGGCCTTGGAGATGGTGGCAGGTAAGCGTCCCCGTATGTCGTTGGCACCGATGGTGATCACGACGGGCAACTTAATGGCTTACCAAGTGGTGTACTTGGCATTGTCGCGCACTAAGAAAACAGATCCAGTGGGATATTTCTTGAATCCTTTGAAGGGCACCATCGAGCGTCCGTCAAATTTCCTAGTTCGCAAAATTAAAGAATTTTTAGTTCGACGTTATTTGCAGAAGGTGTTGGCATGACCACGGATCGTTTGCTCTTAGCTGAGGCCTTAACGAACTTTATTGCTGCGATCGGGCTTGTGGCCTACTTGGTGCAAATCGCGCGCAATCGCACTCGCAGTCAGTTGGAAAGACGCTTGAGTATTTTCTTAAGCTCGATGGTCGCGATTTTTGTGATGCGTGGAATTCACTACTCATTCGGCGCATCGGAAACAGTGAAAAGCGTGGTTTTGTTTTTCTCTGCATTGTGGCCGTTCGCAATGGTTCTTTTTATCGAAGGGCTTTTGCGTCGCCACTTCCATATTTCCATTAAGATCCTGAGTTTTACGGGAGCCTTGATTATCGGTGCTTGGGCTTTATCCGTGAAAGCGAATGGCGCTTTCTTTGCGTCTTTGGTTGGATTCCAAGTTGTGGTTTTGGCCATTGTCGCGTGGGTGACATTGAAGCGAGATCCCTCAACGCTGTCTGAGTCAGAGAATCGTTATATCAACGGTGTCGGTATTGCTGCGATGATTGCGGTACCCTTGTTAGTTTCAGATTTCCGCTCTGTCTTCCATTGGGAAGTTCCCCGTATGGGCGCATTGGGTGGACTGGTGTTTGCCTATGCTCTTCTTAAGCTTTCAGAGAAACGTCGTAAGCGTGATATCGGTAAAGAGCTTGCCTATATCTTTGCAGTGGATTTGATCGGAGCTTCGGTGTTCTGTTTGATCTGGCAAGACTTCCGTTCTTTCAATGTGGCTTGTTTGCTGATTCTGACTTTGCATTTCTTTATTTTGCTTTTGAAGCAGTTGGTTTTACAGGAACGCAGTCAAGTTCAGGATTGGGTGTTGTCACTTGTTGAATCCATTCAGTCAGAAAAAGTAAAAGACATTGTCGACTTTCACGGAGTCCTTACGCAGCGTTTGGGTTCGCAAAGTATCTATCCGGTGACAGAGCAAGATCTTTCCGGATTTGATATCGACGGTCTTAAAAGCTTGGTTAAAGGAAGCGCTGTTCTTGATTTGTCATTGTTGAAGAAAGCAAATCCGCAATCAGAAGCTGGTCAGCAGATGGCCTATCTTTTAGAAAGCCATCAAATGAACCAAGTTCATGTGATCGGTGAAGAGCCACTTTATATGATTTTGGTGAATGCGCCGGCCATCGGCAATGCCAGCGACTATCAAAATGAAATGCAAATTCTTAAATCTTTCTTGTCACTGATTCAGAGGAAGGCCCATGAGTAAGTACGAACTTCGCGAAAAAGACTTTGAAGGCTTCTTTCAAGCTCCGTTTGAAGCTTATGGCAGTGATTCACCTTATGTCTCGTTGTTTAAGCCCGACTTAGAGCGCTTCCTCAATAAGAAAGAGAATCCTCTGTTCTCAAAGTACGGAGATTTTACGTACTTTGTGGTTTATCGCGATCAACGTCCGGTGGGTCGTATTGTCGCTCATATCCATCATTCCTCCAATGAACGTCACTCGTTGAAATGGTCCTACTTTGGTTTCTTTGATTGTGACCAAGATCCTCAAGTGGCAAAGATGCTTTTGGAAGCTGCGGAAAATTGGGGTCGTGCTCAAGGTGCTAAAGAAATCGTCGGCAATATGAATCTGACGGCCATGCAACAGATTGGCGTGATGACCGATTTGTTTGAGAACGCACCTTACTCTGACCAAGTTTACTCTCCGGCGCACATTGCCTCTCATTTAGAATCCCATGGTTATGGAAAGTTCTTCCCGTCGACAACGTTCGAGTTGGACTTAACTCAGTTTGATTCCGAAAGTTTATTGAAGGGCCGTGTGGCCACTCTTAAAGAGTCTGGAACAGTTCAACTAAAGACTCCATCGCGTTGGGGTCTTGCAAAATATCTTGAGCACGCCCGCTTGGTGCTTAATGCGGGTTTTGATAAGAATCCATTCTTTGTTCCAGTGACGGCCGAAGAGTTTCACTTCCAAGCTAAGGATATGATGTGGGTGATCGATCCACGTATCACGACGTTCGCTTATCAGGGCGAGAAGCCAGTGGGTGTGGTCATTTGTATTCCAGATCTTAATCCCTTGTTGAAGGCGACAGAGTCGCGCTTATCATGGAAGATTTTGAGTCATTACTTTAGATTCCGCATGAACCGTAAACGTGCGGTGATCATTTATTACTCTGTGACTCCAGATAATCATGGACAAGGTACGGCGGGTTTGATGCTTTACGAAACCGTAAAAGCCTTGAAGGCCAGCGGTTATGAGAAGCTCGCATTCACTTGGATTGCTGACGAGAATATCGGAAGTATTCGCCAAACAGAGCGTCTTGGAGCAAAACCATTGCACCGTCTGCACTTGTTTAAAAAGGATCTCGCATGATCTCCTCATCACTCAAAAAACTTTTAATAGAACAAGGCTTTCGCGCTCCGAGCGTGCACAACGTTCAACCTTGGGTTTTGGACGTTCGTGATGAAAACATTCTGGTTTATGATGATCTGACACGTACGTTGAGCATTGGCGATGCTTCACTTCACGATCACGAAGTCAGTTTGGGTGCACTTATTGAGGGCCTGCATCTGTTGCTTTCAACAGAAAATCTCGGTGTCACTGAAATCGCACCGCTTACCGAGAGTTCCGTGAACTTTCAGGAACGCAAGTTGCGTCCTCGCTATCGTTTGAACATTGCAAACGGTTTTAAAGCAGATCCTTTAGCTGCGATGATCTCAAAAAGAAAATCCTATCGCGGAAACTTCCTTGCAAATACTGCTGAGGACCGCAAACACTTGACGGACGCTGTGACTACGGATTCCAGTGCGGTGATTTCAAATCCACTAGAGCTTCGTCAATGGGCGAAAGATTATGATCGCTGCTCTATAGAAAGCAACGGGCATCGTCCATTGCAGGCCGAGTTGTATCAATGGATGCGTTTTGAAAAATCGGAAGCAAACTATCAACGGGATGGTTTGAATGCAGAATCTCTTGGTATAAGCGCTATCGAAGCTTGGGCTGCAAAATTCCTTTTGCGTCCTGATGTCTATGCTTTCCTTAATAAGTTCGGTATGGCCGGTTCTTTGATTTCAGAAGCTTCGCAGATTGCCTCAGCAACGGGCCTGTTGGTGATCTTTAAGGTTCCAGGTCTTACACCATTGGAAAATGGGCGTAATTTTTATCGCCTGTGGTTGCAGTTAACAGAGGCAGGCTTCAATGCGTGCCCGCTGTCGGCATTGGTTGATCATCCTGAAGGTCGTAAGAAAATTGAAAGTTACTTTGGCGATAAGCCTGTGCTTAATGTTCTGCGCGTTGGCAAAGCTCCTCAAGAGGGAGTTTATGAAAGCCCGCGTCTGCCAGTTCAAGAAACATTGATGGGAGTTCAGTCGTGAAATCCAAATTGGTTATTGCTCTTACATTGTTCTCTTTAAACGCGTTCGCGCAAAAACAAGATCTTGAAAAAGCGAGCTATCAGTTTTTGTTCAGCGATTTGGGATCAATCAATCGTGCGTCTCTAGACACGAACACTCTTCCGGCAAAACTGACATTGACGGGTTTGGTGCTTGAGGGACGTCGTCAAGGTTGGATTGCATCGAAAAGCACCGATTATAAGTCCGTTTTGCAGCGCTTTGGTTTTTACACTCCTTCCGTGGTCATGAATGCTCCTACAAGCTTGAAGACGAATTTTTCTGTCTTGCCAATGGGCTTGATTGAAAAAGACATCAGCTTTGGAATTCCAGGCGCACACAGCTCCGGCATGAATGTGTCTTGTGCTT
>JAGIAF010000272.1 GCA_017745015.1 Bdellovibrio sp.
CCCGCCACCGTTGCCGTGGTGAGTTTATTTTCAACTCCCGCGCGCAATGCACCCGTCACTGTTTTGACTCCCGAAAGTGGCGAGTTTTTGAATTTAGTTTTATTCAAAGATGATCCCGAGAATGAAATCTGGATGAAGGTTTTCTCTGATGGCGTGAAAAGCAAACTTGTAAATCCCGCGGCCCCTGCGGGAATGCGAGAGATCAACGGAACTTGCCAGAGATAACTTCATGCCTGTCTCAAGCTAGAACGTTTCAGCAGCGATAAACGCTGTGAAGCTTTTGATCAAATTCGGGCTCTTCGACATCAATCCTCCCCCGAGGCCCCGCCATTTCTAGAAGATCGAGCACAGCCATTGCAATGCTCTTTCTTTGGGGGATTCACGATATGTCTTTAATCCGATTCACTTTCATCGCGGCAATGCTCTTCGCCTCGACAGCTTTGGCTGATGTGACGGGTTATATTGATACAGTGACAGAACGAGCTTCCGATGGCGCTGTTGTTATCAAAGGTTGGGCTTGTGATCGCTTTGAAGACAAGTCTATCTCTGTGCACCTTTATGCCAACGCAGCTGCAGGCAAATCCAATGCAATCTTTATTCAGTCCGGATCCGCCAACAAAACTTCTGAAACAGGTATTTATAAAATCTGTGGAACCAAAAAATCAGGTCACCGTTTTGAAAGTGTGATCCCAAGAGGAACTGCATTGCGTTTTGCAGGCAGCCCGATCTTCGTTCACGGTATTTCCGTTTCTGGCGGGAGCAATAGACTCATCGATAACTCCGGTAAGTATTCCATTCCATCGTTCCCTGCAGATCAAAAGCTTTCACAAATCATGAAGAATGCCGATGGCAGCAGCGTCAGGGGTGATTTACTCATCCCTGCTGGCTACCGCGTTCAGATTGACCGCGACATCAACGTTCGCAATTTGACGATTCAAGGACGCCTTTTCTGTCCAGAAAAAGGTTCCTTCGTTGTGAAAGCTTCTTCTTTGGAGGTCCATGGTTCAGAGGCTCTTTTTCAATGTGGAACTGCAATGACTCCGTTTCAAGGAAAACTTAAAATCGCTATCAAAGGCGGGGCCTTCCTAAAAGAAAACTGTGACGGCGTGTTGGTGCCATGCAGTGATCGCAATATCATGGCCATGAATGGTGGCACCATCCGTCTTATCGGCAATGGCAGCAATAGCAAATGGTTGAAACTTTCAAAAACGGCAGAGGCTGGTGTCTCTGAAATCACAGTTAGCGAAGCTGTCAATTGGAAGGTTGGCGACCGCATCGCCATTGCTCCGACTGGGTATCGCTATCTTGAAGCCGAAGAAGCCATTATTAAATCCATCAATGGCAATCGCGTGACTTTAACTGCTCCATTGAAATACCACCACAATGGTCAAAGCTTTAACTACAAAACGCCGACGAAAACTTGGGTTGTCGATGAGCGTGCAGAAGTAGCCAATCTTACACGCAATATTCAAGTCACTTCTGACGGCGATACAGCCGCGATGAACTACAAAGGTGCGCATATGATGATTATGCGAACGGCCTTTGGTTACATTGACGGTGTGGAGTTCTCATACATGGGTCGCATGGGAGAGATGGCTCGCTATCCTTTCCATTGGCATCGTGTTGGTGATGCTTCTGGACAATATATTAAGAATTCCAGCATTCATCACTCGTTCCAACGTTGCATCACAGTTCACGCCACGAATAATACAACAGTTGAGAACAACGTTTGTTATGATCACTACGGTCACGGTTTCTTTTTAGAAGATGGCAATGAAGTTGGTAATACAATCACTAAAAATCTGGGCATGCTTTCTCGCCGCCCCCTTCAAGACAGAAATATTCTTCAATCTGATATTGATGTCAGCAGCTCAGGCCGCTTCCCGGGTCCTGCGACTTTCTGGGTGTCTAACCCTAATAATACGATCTCAAATAACGTTGCAGCGGGATCTCAAGGTTCGGGCTTTTGGATGAGTTTTGCTCGTGGGATTACTTGCGTGAATTTCAAATGTTCTTTCCCAGATGCAGCGAATCCAGCCAACGTATTTCCTCGTGAGGAAAACACAAAACAGTTCGACAACAATACGGCTCGCTCTACGACAGTGGGCTTTACATGGGATGGCGTTGCCGATGGCGCCATTGCCAACAATCCACGCAATCCCCATGACCGTTTGCTTGTGACAGTTCACTACGCTCCACAGACAACGCCGACAATTCGCAATATGAAAGCCTTCAAAAACATAAGCGCCGCGATGTACGCTCGTGCGCAAACAATGAACTTTGTAAATGCACTGTTCGCCGACAATCGCTCTAATATCTGGGCCGCTTACAATATCGTTGTTCGAGACAGTGCTGTGGTTGCGATCAGTGGCAATCACCGTCCAGAGGAATTCAAAGACAATTCCGAATTCACCGGCGCCCGCGTCTATGACGGTCCGATGGATTTGAGCGGCATTGATTTTATCAACTTCAACGACGTCACTTACGAAGGCATTGCCATCCAGCCCACTCCGTTCCGTTCAGTGGGTGCTTCGGAAAGATTCGGCAACGTCGTTCAAAAATTGCGTTTCTTTCCAGAGCCGGCGCGCAAAATCATTTTTGATGGAGTCAACGCGCAATCCACTGTCTTGGGTGGAGTAGAATCCGCCAACATTCGCGATCTTGACGGAAGTCTTACGGGCATAAAACAAGCTTTGGTAGTTCCCGCTCATGAGTTCAATAATGCCAAAGGATGTGTTACTCCGTCGGATGAAAGTGCTCACGCTATGTATTGCAATTATGACGTCGGCAGTCTTTATCTGTTCACTCCCGGTACGCCAACAACAGCTTTTGAATCATCTCGCAGTGATGGGGTTACTGTTACGACAAATAACTTTATGAACAAAATGAATATGATTTACGGTGATAGTTATGAGTACAACATCTACTACAATGAAAATCTGGACCTCAATAAAATCATCGTGCAATTTAAAACGACTCGCGAGGGGGCTCTCAGCCCTGTGGTAGCGATCCATAACCTGCCAGGTACTCAATGTTCAATGTCCCAAGGGCGCGCAGTAGCTTCTTTGTCTGAGTTGCGAGCGGCGCAAGACAGCGCTTACTTTAGTGCAAAAGGGATTCTGTATATAAAAAACAGAGCAACCGGAAAGGCTCCTTATGTTTCCGGCGAGTCCAATGCACAAATCGGCCTTGGAGTTATGGGAAAAATTCTTTGCCAGTAAAAGGCTAAAAACCTAAAATGGTCTTATGAAAAAAGCTCTTCTGTTTCTAGTTACAGCAGTGGCCGTGGCTTTACTTGTCGTCTCCCTTCGTCCATCGAAAACTGTCGTGACTCCTTCGCCTGTGGCCTTTAAGCTCCCAACGGGTGGTGATTTCGAAATCCCCTCCACTGTTGGCAGCTACAAGACGGCAGAAAAAAGAGGCAAGGTTTTGTTTTTGTTTTTCGGCTTTGCCCACTGCCCTCACGTCTGTCCAATGACGGTTTCAAATTTGGATCGAATGATTCAGTCTCTCCCGGAGGCCAGCCGCAATAAAGTAGAAGTACTCTTTGTTTCGATCGATCCGGAGCAAGACAGTTTAGAGTCTCTTGCAAAATATCTGAAGCCCTTTAAAACTCCCATCGTTGCTGCCACTGATACTCACGAGCATTTAAAGAAAATCAGCTCTTTATTCGGTGCCCGCTATTCCCGCATTCCTTCTGGCGATTCATTTATGATCGATCACACCAATCAAGTGTTCGTTATCAACAGCCGTGGCGAATGGGTCGAGACTTTGGAGTTTGACGTGCCTCCCGCAGAGTATCGCCAAGCCTTAGAAACTGCAGATGATAAAAAACCGTTGGCAGATCGTCAGATCTCATTGAAGAACGTAACCCTGTTAGCAGAGAACACATCCTGTGACCTTGCCACACAAGATGCCTGTGAAATCAAAACTGCCGAAGGCACTTTCGAAATGATCATGAATCCCCGTCCCGTTCATGAATTGCAGACAACTTCGGTGACCGTTCGCACGAATGACTCGGAATGGCTTCCGTTGTTGTTGGATTTGGAGGGCATCGAGCAAGACATGGGATTTATCCGACCGAGTTTAGCAAAAGCAGACTCTGGATTTAAAGCCTCCTTCGAGTTACCCGTTTGCGAAATCAAAACGATGCAATGGCGAATCAGATTGGTCGTGCAGAATAAGAGTGGCGAGAAGAAAGCTTTGTTATTTTATATGAAGACCGTTCGTCAGTAGGCAGTTTAACCGCGAATCCAACGGCAATGACAAACGTTACATGTAAGACTTTGTCACTGCCGACGTCGGAAGTAAGCACAAAGAACTACAATTTTGGCTTCTAAACGAGGGCATCTTCTCTATTTGTTTTTTCGGCTGGCAATTTTATTTATTAGCCAAGGAACCAAAATAAACCATTGTCCGAATCCCAAGAGTAAAAAAAACGTAATATGAATGACATCAATATTAACC
>JAGIAF010000273.1 GCA_017745015.1 Bdellovibrio sp.
GTGTTGGAAGTTTGAACATAAAAACGATCTCCTATTTTTTTTCATTCAAGGCGTTCCGTTGTCCGAAACGCCCTTAATGAAACTATATTGAAAACAGGAGACGGTCTATTTTTATCAGACGGGGGGCTAGACGTTTTCGCCTAGCATTGTCTTAACAAAGGTCGGCAAAGCAAAGGCCGCACTGTGCAAATCCTCATTGTAGTACTTCAGGCCCTTAGCCTTAGAGAATTGGTGCGCTTTGTCTTTGTTGAAGTCGCTCACAGGATGAGCTGAGCCCTTCACGCCCATTTGCAAGGACCACATACCTGATGGATAAGTCGTCGCATGGAACAGCATCGTATGAACGCTGCCTTTGCCGAAAATACCTTTCAAGCATTGGTTCAACTCAACAAAAGTGCCTTCGTGGAACATTGGTGATTCACCTTGAGTGATCACAATGCCGCCATCTTTCAGCGCGTTTTTGCAGTTTTGATAGAATTCCGCAGTAAAAAGACCTTTTGCTGGTCCTACTGGGTCCGAACCATCAACGACAATTACGTCATAAGAGTTTGGAGCTGCGTCTTTCACGAACTGGATGCCGTCACCGATAATAAGATTCAGTTTCGCGTTGCCGAATTCAGCAGCGATCTTTGGCAAATGCTCTTTAGATGCTCTTACAACCGCTTCATCAATCTCAACCATCGTTACTTTTTCGATTTGGTCGTATTTGAAGATTTCGCGAATAGTTCCGCCGTCGCCACCCCCGATAACCAATACGTTTTTCGCGTTGCCGTGAGCTTGCATCACAGGGTGCGTGATCATTTCGTGATAATGGAACTCATCACGCTCAGTGCACATCACCATGTTGTTGATCGCAAGGAATTTACCGTGAGAGTAAGAATCCAACACACGCACGCGTTGGAACGGATTTGTTTCGTCAAACAACACATCGCCGGTATAACGCAAAGACAAAGCTTGGTTTTCATCTTTGTCAGTGAACCAAACGTTGCGTTCGATTTGTACGCCTTTAGCCAAATCGAAAGATGGCTTTTCACGCATGATCTTCGGTTGGAAGTCTGTTTTTTTGATAACGTGCAAAGAACCGCGATTCATTTCGATCGCAGAGTAGTTTGCTTGGAAAGCTTTTTTCAAATGCTCAAAAGAAACCCAAGGATCTACAGAGTCACCGCACGTGAAAAGATCCACGGCTGCGTATCTGTATTCGGGCCACGTATGAATCGCCAAATGGCTTTCTTGAATAACAACCACACCGCTCACTCCCCATGGAGAAAAGTGGTGGAATGTCGAGTTGATCACAGTTGCACCTGCGATCTGTGCGGCTTCAATCATACTTCTTTCGATGATTGAAACATCGTTCAACACCTCAGCGTTACAACCGCTGAACTCTACCAAAATGTGGCGACCTAAAGCATTCAATTCCGTGCCCTCCAAAGTTAACCGAGTAATGTATTTTTTTGAGGGGTTCTAGGTCCTTTTCACCCCCCTGACAAGGTTTTTTTGGCCACAGCGGCATTCTTTGAATAAAAAAGTCCTTTCAACGACTTAGTGTGCTTCTTCGTGGGCTTCTGGCATGTCGCCAACGAGGGCTTTTTTCTCTTCTGGAGTGAGGTTCAAGTGTTCACTTGGAGTGCCGATCTTTTCGAGCAAATGAGTGACTCGTTGCACTTCTTGGCCACGACGATTTAAGACCACTGCGGAGATGCTGACCTGAGTGTTTTTAGGAAAATGTTCGCGAATCTGTTGGAGATTGAGTTTGGAAGTGCGCAACAACTTAGAGTTTACTTTCAGGACGGTTTGGAATTCGGGACGGTTGAAATCCTTGCCTTCACCAAGAACTGAAACCTCATCGCCTTGTTGCTTGAGCGCCAAGTTTACGTCCAAGACGGGTGCTGGAATGTAGGCGTCTCTACGTGGCTGCGGAAGCTTTTCAAAACTTCCTGAACGGTAAGCTTTTAAAGTGTCTTGGTTAAGAGATTCAAGCCATTGTGTGTACTGTTTAAACGTCACACACTTTACTTCAGGCTGGCCGCAGACATTGCGAGTGAAATCTTTAAGCGCATCCCAGTAAGCCCCACCATTGTAACGAACAAAGTGATGACCAATATAAACGGGGCCTCGCTTTCCATAATAGCTGCTCATGAAGTAATTCATATAAGTGTCATACATTTGTTTGCGATACAGTTCGCGATTTGGGAGATCCTCTTTAGCTTGAGACTGAACCCAATAGAAATTGTAGTCCATGCCCAGAGTTCGTTTTGCTGTTCCGGCGATGTTTAAGAGAGGCACAGGATAGCGCCAAATGCCTGAAGCATCTTTTCTTGGCCAATCACCCATGTCTCCGGTCGTGGAGGCATCATAAGTGAAGCCAAAATTTTTCAATGCAGGAAATAGGTCAGAAGTTGATCCAAGATTTGGAGCGCGGAAACCAACAACGTCTTTGGGAGCAAAAGCATAGCCTTGAGGATAACGATTGTTCGGCGTCATGTTGTTATTGAAGAACGCATTGAAGGTGAAGTCGTTGAATTGTGTAAATTCCGACGTCCAATCAGCCAAGTTCCATTTGTCTTCATCGGCATGGAAGTGACCATTCGCATGGGAGGCAATTTCTTGATCATCCGTGAAGACGGTATTCATCATGTCGACACGATCTGAAATCCCTTGGTTGTTGTCGCCAAAGCTGATCATCGAGTAGCCCTGTTTGTGGTGAGGGCCTGTGTAGAGATTGCGATTAGAGTTTTGCAGAAAGTAAACGCCGCTGACAAAGTATGTAAAGCCCAGGGGCTTGCGATCGCGTTTCATCTCTTGTGTGAAGGCGTGCATATCCTGCCAAGTCGGCAGACTTAAACCACCATCAAAGCCGATCATCACATATTGGGTGGGGCGAGCAACAGATTGTACAGGGGGTTGAGATGCCGGAACGGCAAATGTCTGTGCGCCAAGAAGCAGACCCAGAATCCATGAGTTCATGATTAACCTCTCTTTTTGACTTAATCAGGAGGTTAATCACAATGACTTCCAAGTTCACATTACTACTTATTTATTTTTTATTTCGAAGCATACGTGGATTTTCTTGTCGTGAAAATCTTGTGGAATGCTCTCTTCGGTGATGTCGCGGATGCTGTACTTCGACATAAGATCTGGGCTGATTTTGAATTTGCGCTTGTTATTGGAAAAATACAAAACGCCGCCCGGCAAAAGCATGCTCATGCAGGCGTTCACCAAGAAGTCTTGATCACGCTCTACCTCGAAGCTGTCTTGCATCTTTTTTGAATTGGAGAAAGTTGGGGGATCCAAGAAGATCACATCGTATGTGGGACGACCTTGGTTTTCATCAAGCCATTCAAGAACGTTGGCGTTAATAAAACTATGGCGTGCAGGATCTATCTTATTGAGTTCGAAGTTATCTTGGGCCCAACGGAGATAGGTTTGTGACATATCGACAGATGTTGTGCTAAGCGCACCACCCAAGGCCGCAAACACGCTGACTGAACCCGTGTAGCAGAACAGGTTTAAGAATTTTTTGTCTTTAACTGTTTTGAAGACTTTTTGGCGCATCGGACGATGATCTAAGAATAGGCCCGTATCTAAATAGTCATGCAGGTTTACAATGAAGCTTCCTTGAGACTCGCGGACCGTAAACGTTTCTTTTTTCTCGCCGATTTTCTCGTATTGATTAAGGCCTTCTTGGCGTTCGCGACGTTTGATCACGATTTTGGATTCATCGCATTTGAAAAGACCTTCAAGGGCCTCAATCACATGGGGCAGATGATTCTTATCTTTGTCGCGATCATCGCCTTTGTCATAGACAAGAAAGTGATCTTTATAGATGTCGACGATGAATGGATACTCAGGGATATCACGATCATAGAGGCGATAAGCCTCGATACCGGCGCGATCTGCCCAGCTTTTAAGTTTCTTATAGTTCTTTTCGAGTCGGTTTTTAATCATGATCATAGAGTGGTTTTAGACAAAAACACCCTGATATGGTACTAAATCTTCCATGGTCGATGAAAAAAGAGCAGAGCACATAGCATTTTTACTTAAACGCGAGGGGTTTGACTTGGCCTTTGTGGAGTACAAGGCGCGCGTGTATTTTGCTCACTTTCCTCAGAGGTCTCAAGCGCCGTCATCTGCGGTGGTAAAACTTCTGCAGGGAATCTTTGATCAGCATCTCGATCACAGTTTCTTTATTCTGCGTCAGCGTATTTATACAACGGCAGCGGTTTCGGAAATGTGCTACGGAATGATGAAAGTCGTGGCAAAGAGAATGACCGGAGAAGTTCAAGCCTGCGAACAGCAGGATCTTTCTTTGATCGTAGAATTTATTGAAATATCTAATGACGGAGAGCTCTTGGCGACAGTCACGCAGCTCAATGAAGAGAATAAGACTGCATTGGCAGAAATTCAGGGACTTGTTCAGAACCTTCAGCCGCAAAAGCCTTTTGAGTTCCTCCAGGCTGCACAC
>JAGIAF010000274.1 GCA_017745015.1 Bdellovibrio sp.
GAGATAACGTTTAAACGGAAAAATAAATCCTCACGGAACTTGCGATTGGCCACGGCTCTTTGCAAGTTCTCATGGGTGGCGCAGATGATGCGTATATTCACAGGACGAAAAGAGTTTTCACCTAAGCGTTTAATTTTACGTTCTTGCAGAACGCGCAGAAGTTTGGCTTGCATGCCGATATCCAGATCTGCAATTTCGTCTAAGAAGAGTGTTCCGCCTTCGGCCTCTTCCAGCAAGCCGGCTTTCGCAGTATTGGCGCCAGTGAATGCGCCGCGGGCATACCCAAAAAGTTCTGACTCTAAAAGCTGTTCAGGAATAGCGGCACAGTTTAAGGCCACGAAACTTTTATTTCGTCTTAAACTCCAATTATGGATGTACTGAGCGAGAACTTCCTTACCTGTACCACTTTCACCGGTGATCAGAACATTAGAACAGCTTTCGGCAACTTTGCGAGCAAGGGTGAGAGAAGACAAGAAGGCGGGACTTTTTGCGATTATGTCGCGCCCTTCAGCCATGAACTGACTCCTTAGAATCCGCCTCCACCAGAGAGGACCAGAAAGTATTGAACTTCATCATCGGGTAAGCGGAAGCCATCGCGGTCACGACGAGTTTCATAATAGTGCGTGACTTGAGCGCCGCCGCCGATTCGAAGTCTGCCAATTGCGAATGTAAGGCCGGCTTTTCCGAAGACACCGCTGGAGTCTTCATTTGCAAAACGCAAGCCTGGACCGATGTAACCCTCAATTCCAAAGCTTCCACTAGAATTGTAAAGAACGGCATTAGCTAAGAGGGCGGTATCCAAGCCAAACACAGTATTAATTGTCGAACCAAACTGTGTGAAAAGAGAATTTCGCCAATTCAACCAATCAATGAAATACCAATTCAGCCCAAGATCGATTTCGGTATAGGAATTTCCATTATAAGTACCAAAGCCCCCGGTTAAATCGTATGTCAGATTCGAGTTCGTGCTTTGTGCGAAGGAAAGTGTGGAAGTTAAGAGAGACAACGTGCAAAGAAGAAGTGCGAAATATTTTTTCATAATCACATCTTCCGAATCTGCTTCGGAGTGGTCAATATGTCGATTGACGAGTTCAAATATTTTTGCAGAAGTTTTCTACATCAAGGCAAATAACTCCACCCACGGTGACAACGAGTTTGTGGTAAAAAAGTCGAAAGATTTGACAAGCAAAATTTATTTTAAACTAGAGTATTTTGTAAGTGTGGAATCAATTCAACGGTTTAGCATGTCTCAGAATAAAACCAGTTTTTTTATTCTCTGTGAGAACGCACACTTAGCCCAAAATTAAGTTCCTAGACCAAAATCCGTATACTGAGTTCGAAATCACCATAGAAAGTCATGACGGGCTTGATTGGAAAGGGATCGCAATGAACTCGAGCATCACAAATTGGAGACATAAGGTTGTGAAGACAGCTGTCCTTGTGGCAGGAGCTGCAATGACAATGGGTAATCAGAAGTGCGAACAAAAGCAGCCAGCTCGCTCTCTTAAAAAGATTGTGGATGTGAGCTCGATCACTTCTAGTCCGATCAATTTTCCCGATGGCAGTTCATTTGACTTCCAATATGTCGCGAATCAACAGTTGGTGGGTGTGTTGCAAGAAAGTGATAACTTCGCTTTTAAAGTGAAGATGCCAATTGCGACCGCTCCAGTGAATTCAACGACGACGATGGCTGGTGATACAAATCTTTTTAATCTTTCCAAAACTGACGGAGCGATGATGAAGGCTTTCTCGCAAGAAGCGGGAGTGTCGAGTTATAAAACTCAATACGCTCAGACCGCGTGGTGTATGGTCAACGTTCCACAAGCTCGCATCGCGGGTTCGGTGAACTCTTTTGAGTTAATCGGTGGTGGCGGCCTTACAATCGGTTATACGCCGGCAGGTCCACTTCCAGGGACGGGAGTTGCTTCAGCAGGTATTGATGTCAAAGCGGCACAGCTTGATTTATCGATGATGGCCTATTCTCCACTGACTGCATCGGTGATGGCGGCATCTAACGTCACGTCCAAGCAAACGAAAACTGCCGTGAAGTTTTCAATTAACTTCGGCACATGGAGTGTCGGTCCGAGCGCTTACTATCAAACACCGTTGGCAACTGTGACTAAGAAGGCTTTGCAAAAAGCAGTCGATGGATTGAGCTCTCAACTTGAAGACACGGAATGGTATACACGTGTGATGGCAAATCATGACACGCACCTGGTGGTTGTCGGTGGTACTGACGTGAACCTTGAGGTGGGCGATCAGTTGTTGGTCTACAATGAAGAATACTACTGGGATGGCGAGCCTTGTAATTCGAAATACCTGGGTGGTGGCGCAGCTGCAGGTTCCGCGGTGGCGAAGATCGAAATCGACTGGGTAGGTGACGAAATCTCTCGCGGTAAAGTGATTGAGCAAAACGACTACAATGCGGTTGTGGGCGCAAAAGTGAAGCTCTTCAAAATGCACGCGGCAGACTACGTTCCACCAGCAGCGGGGGTTCAGCCACCAAGTGACGGAGCTGAAAGCACGGCGGGTCAAATAGTGGCGGCAGCGCCTGTAAAAGGCAGTTCTGCAAAGGCTACAGGAAGGCGCTAGTTTTCCCTCTAAAAACGGTCACTTTTCTTGCCAAGGAAAGTCTTAAAGTGTAGGGTCTCGGCCATTAAGCTAGAGGCCCTATATGTTTTCTGGAATCGTCGAATCCGTCATGCCTATTGAGAGCTCCGAAGAGCTCCAAAATGCCTATCGCATTAAAATCAAAAAACCTTCTGAATTCAATGACTTGAAGCTTGGTGATAGCATCGCTTGCGATGGTGTTTGTCTGACTGTGGAAGCCTATGACCAAGAGCAAATGACTTTTGCTTTGGCGGCTGAAACGATCAAGGTCCTTGAGTGGAACCCACAGAGCTGGATTGGCAAGCGAGTCAATTTAGAGAGATCTTTGCGTTTTGGCGACCGTATCCACGGACATTTGGTAACGGGTCATGTCGACAGTTTGGGCTCTGTGACAAGAGCTGAGCTGGAAGGGGAGTCTTTCTTCTTGGACGTGGCGGTGGCGGATACCATCCTTCCCTACGTTTGGAAAAAGGGCAGCATCACGCTCAACGGTGTGAGCCTCACGGTGAATGAACTTAATAAAAACATAGTTTCTGTTTGTTTGATTCCTGAAACAATCAAACGCACGAACTTGGGTGACCTGAAAAAAGGCAGCCGCATTAACGTAGAGCCGGACTATATGGCTCGCGCTATCCAACGCTCTTTGGAAGTTAAGAAGGACCAATAATGGAATTCAATACGATCCCAGAAATTCTTGATGACGTTCGCGCCGGTAAAATGGTGATTTTGGTGGACGATGAAGATCGTGAGAACGAAGGCGACTTGATCATGGCAACGGACCACGTAAATGCTCAAGCGATCAACTTCATGATCTCTGAAGCGCGCGGCTTGGTGTGCTTGTGCATGACGCCGCAACAAATGGATCGCCTGCAACTTCCTTTAATGGTTCGTGATGAATACAACTTCGCTCCAAACAAAACCGCTTTCACAGTGAGTATCGAAGCCGCTGAAGGGATCTCCACAGGTATCTCTGCTGCGGACCGTGCTCACACGTGTAAAGTGGCGGCGAACCCTCACGCAAAACCTGCGGATGTTCATATGCCAGGTCACATTTTCCCAATTCGCGCTCAACAAGGTGGTGTCTTGAAGCGTGCGGGTCACACGGAAGCCAGCGTGGATTTGGCTCGCCTTGCCGGTTTAAATCCAGCAGCGGTGATTTGTGAAGTGATGAATCCAGATGGATCCATGGCTCGCGTTCCTGATTTGAAAGACTTCGCGAAAAAGCACAACATCAAAATCGGTACGATCGTTGATTTGATCGCATACCGTTTGGCCAACGAGACATTGGTGGAAGAGCTTGGCAATTTCGCATTGCCAGCGTCTTTCGGTGAAAACTACAAAGCTCGCGTATTCCGCAGCACTGTTGACGGTCTTGAACACTTGGTCATCCAAAAAGGCGAAATCAAAAAAGACGTTCCGGCATTGATCCGCGTTCACGTAGACAACTTCACACGTGACTTCATGGGGGTCTTGCAAAGAAAAGCGTCTTCCGTTTTGGAAAGCTTCAAAATGATCGAAGAGGCGGGCAGTGGTGCCTTCGTTCTTCTTCGCGGTAACAACCGCACTCACGGCTTGAACCAAGAGTTGCAAGTGTTGATGGGCATGGAAGATGTTCGTCCGGCAACACCGTTGATGGACGAACGTGATTACGGCATCGGCGCCCAAATTCTGCGTGAAATTGGTGCGAACAAAATCCGTTTGATCACAAACAAGCCAGAGAAAAAAGTTGGCTTGAAAGCATTTGATTTGGAAATCGTTGAAATCGTAGCTATCGAAAATCTTAAAGGGGCTCAATAATGGCAAATATCAAAGTTGGTGTAGTC
>JAGIAF010000275.1 GCA_017745015.1 Bdellovibrio sp.
CTCAAAAACGGAGCGAACGAACACCATCAATTCAAAAATCAAAAAGAATGCAATGAATACGATAAAGGCGCGATCCAACCACAATTCACGAGCAAGTAACATCGGTTGGCTGGCAGCCGGAGCGACGAACAGTTCTTTCATTTCTCGAACCATACGTGGCTCGGCATTCGCTTTCATCGCTATCTGTTCAATGCGATCTTCGATCTTAAGAGGATTACGTATTGGCGCAGAAAGACGATCAAAAAAGGCATGTACCAAGGTCGCTACCGAACCCCAGAACCAAGTGAACACAAGCCCGGGTTGCGCTCTCCAAATATACTTGAAGAAGAACAACACGTACTCTTTTAAAGTCATGATGTAATTAGTGTCCACATGGGGATTAAAGAACGCCATACCATTGGAAATATATCTACACGCCAGATTACCAAATGGAAGCTTCAGAGCCACAAAGTTATAGCCACGCACATAAGGGTTCACTGGATCTTCGCACATGCAATAGGGGTCATACTGATTGCCGTGTTCGATCAACGTGTCTTGATTGCTAAGATAGAACCACTCAACAAAGCGCACTTGTTCTTTTTTATCCTCCGGCAAATTTAAATGACGGAAAATTTCTTCCTGCACTTCCGGAAAATGCAGTTCCAAATCATGATTGCCAATTACAAATACAACTCTGTGGCCGCGTAAAATAAAATCATGAAGAGCTTTTACGACAGGCGCATGATCCTTCAAGATAGCTTCGATTTTATAGCGAGAACGCTCGGAGCGAGGAAATAGTCCGCGGTGCTTTTCAAGCCAACTGACACGAAATACTGGTAGATCTGGAGAACTCATCACTGAGTCAAAATCAAATATGTCGCCATTGAGGACAAGCTCTACAGGCTTTCCTTCAGCGCGCTCTTCGATATGTTTGAGGAACGTTTCAAAAACATCATCAAAGAAGAACTGACGAGTCTTAAATTTTTTCCATAGAGGGAAGCGCACATTCACCGGCTCCGCTTCGGTCAGATGTAAATCACTAATAATAGCAGTGTACTGCGCTGACCTGAAATCAGATGTTGGATGTGCAAAAAAAGAAGTGGGCAAAACTCCCTCCTGATACTACTATCTGCCAGATGAACCAATATATCAAGAACCTGAAGTCACCGATTGCAATTGTGGGTATGGGCAAAAGCGGCGAAGCTGCAAAACGCCTCCTTATCGCATGCGGAGTTCAACCAGACTCTATCAAAACTTTCGATGGAAAACTCGAATCGGCTGACTATCGAGATCATAATAAACTCATGTCTGACCTAAAGCCTCAGACTTTGGTGGTCTCGCCAGGTGTTCCGCTAGCAAGTCCTTGGATTCAAGAGGCCCAAAACAACGGGGTCAAAATTACTAGCGAGATTTCCTTGGCCTGCTCTTGCATAACGTCGGAAAAACTCATTGGCGTAACCGGCTCTGTAGGAAAGTCGACGACGGTTTCACTTTTACAAGCGGGTCTGGAGGCCTTTTCAAAGACGGGTTTTGTAGGTGGAAACTTGGGGATTCCGTTTGCTTCTTATGCTGCCGATGTCGTTGAAAAAAAACGTCCTACAGCAGATTGGATTGTTCTGGAGCTTTCAAGCTATCAACTTGAAAATTGTGAAGGCTTGAATCTTGATTTCTCTGCTATCACATACTTCACCTCGAATCATCTTGAGCGCTATGAAAGCCTTGAGCACTACTATCAAACGAAGTGGAATATTCTCGGAATTACAAAGCATAAAATGCTTCTAAACTCCGAAGGAGGCGATCTGATTGAATACTCAAAAAGTAAAGGGCACAATGAACAGGTCCGCGTGATCTCTAAAGGCGACAGGAATTTGCAGACTCTGAATTTGCAAAAGGCGCAGCTCATTGGACAGCACAATCAAGATAACATTGCTCTGGCTTCCGCTTTGGCAATGGATGCACATTGGCCTGATTCGGCCATTGAGGGAATGAAGAACTTCAAGGGTCTGAGCCATCGTTTAGAAAATCTAGGGCACGTAAAAGGTGTCCGTTTTATCAATGACAGCAAAGCCACCGCAATGGACAGCGTTTTGATTGCGACGACAGCTGCTATTGATACGCTTTCCCCGGGCGGCAAACTTTATCTTCTTCTTGGCGGACGCGACAAGAATCTTCCTTGGGAGCAACTCAGTGTTCTTGCTCGCTTCCAGGATGTAGAATTTATTTTCTTCGGTGAGTGTAGAAGTATCGCGCAGGAGAAGTCTCATTTGCCCGGTGAAAGCCATGCGAAGCTTTCTGAAGCTCTTTCCTCGGTGTTCTCAAAAGCCCGTAGCCAAGACACAGTTCTTTTAAGCCCTGGCGGTACGAGTCTTGATGAATTTAAGTCTTTTGAAGATCGTGGCGACTTCTTTAAAAAGAAAGTCGCAGAATTTGCTACTCTCTAAAGTTTAAGATCGAAAGCGAGTTTGCATCCACAGGGATCACGCGCGAATAGATCTTCTGTGTACGACTTCCCATTACCACAACTTCTTGTGTATCGTATGGAACGTTATAAAGAACAAAGCCACCACCAGCGATACCTTTACGATTTTGCAGGATACGGCCTTGCATATCAAAATAGACGATATCTTGCGGATTAAAGTTGTCGTAACCGGCTAAGTACACTTCAAAGTCTTCATCCTGAACGAAGCCTACAACAAGGCCTGTCGATGGAGCATCGCTGATTTTCAAGAATGACTTGATAGCTCTTAACCATTCCCATTGTACCAGTGGCACATGGATGAATTCGTCACTGTCATTGTAAATGTAGCGGGCAGGGATATAATCAGCACCTTCAGGAATTACGCGCATCAATCCCAAGCGGTTCAAGTGTGGCAAAGTTAAAGTGGTGTTGCCTGTTTCCAGATTCAAGTCATTTTCCAAACTTTGCATCGTCACAATTGCAGGACGAGACTCGCCGGTAAATGCATCAAAGACACGAAGAGGAACAGAGTCGTTCTTGATCGTGAACTCGATATCACCTTGGCCCACCGAGTTCTCCTCAACTATGACATTTGAATAACCAAGAATGGAGCTTCCACGAGTCGCTAGCAATGAGTGGAATCCTGGTTGCACTTCAATAAATGCATACAAACCATTTTCGCTCGTCGATTTAAGACTCGCGTCTGGGATCAAGAATTGATTGAAATAGATCGGAATCAAGCTTGGATCTGACTCAACACTGACATCAATACCAGACAAGGATTTGCCGTCTTGACTGATGCGACCCCAGATAACCGTAGGTGCACCGTCAAACGATTGGGAGCGCTGCTGGCCTACGATGTCTTGAAGAGCTTTGATCATAGATTCTGGATAAAGAGAAGATTTGAACTCTTGTCCCGACACAACGATGCTTGCCGTTTGCAAATGCTTCGGTGCTGCGGCTCTCATCACGGTCGTTGAACCTTTAGTAACGTTGTCCATAGAAGCGACACCATCTCTTTTAACTGCAACTTCGCTAGCACCTTTTACAAAGGTCACGCGAGTCTGAGCTGGAGCTGTGTCGTTTGCTTTTGAATTATAGGCACTTGTCAGAATACCGGAGAAGTCGGGATGCGGTTCAACTTTGATCTTAGGTCCTTGTAAGAAGTTAAGATCACCGGCCACTAGTTTATTTAACCGGAAACTGCCTTCACCTAAAGTTTTGCCGTCCTTATTTACAAGACGAGCAACCACCGTTCCAATGGCTTCTTCCACGTCAATATTGTATGTGCCTTTAAGAAGATCGACACGACCGAGTTCTTTAAGTACACCCTCATCATTACGACGAATCTCAATATGATGTTCATTAGTCACAGCTAGGCCACCAGTAATTTCAATCGGACCCACGATACGACGAATCTTGCTGCTGGTGTCGTCAACCAAAGATGCTGTAGAGGCTGGAAGATAGCCGCGCTCACTCAAACCTGGTCCTTTATCGTCATTGCCTGAAGGAGTACGGCTTGCGCTTGATGCGCTGTAGACTTGTGGACGAGAAAGTTTATTTGGCGCTGAAGAACTCGCTGCCGCTACATAAACTTTACTATTCTCATTACCAACAATTTCACCTTCAGCATTTACTGCACCAGATTTTTGCAAAGCTTGAGTTGCAACTTCGCCCCAAGAAGGCTGGCTCCAGTCTTGATCGATAACTTCTGTGCGCATTTGCGCCGCCTCAAGACGAGCGCGTTGCGCACGAGGAAGCTCATGAATCCAAGCACTGTCGGCCGAAACATCTGATGAGAAAGACTGTTGCGCCAATTGAACCGGCTCAACATTTTTCGTCACTACCATTTCAGCGAGAACGACTTTTTTCGCGAACAACGTCATCGACTTTTTTTCGACCGCCAATGCCACCGGCTTGATGG
>JAGIAF010000276.1 GCA_017745015.1 Bdellovibrio sp.
CTTTATAAGTGTAAATCTGTCCTTCATACAAATTTTCTGAATCCGTGTAAGAAGTCTGATCGCCATCAACACTGCCAACAAGAGTCCACTCGCTTGAACCTGTTGTGCCATTAGGGCGCAATGAATAAATATTGTAACCTACTGTTGAGCGATCCGCTCGAGTCCACGTAACTTTAATAGCTGAAGGAGAACCACCTAAGTTTTGGGCCGCAGCTGCACCAGCAAACCACGTACTTGATGGCACTCCTGTTGATGCTGAATCACGAGGCTTCAAACAACCAGATAAGGAACCAACTGTTGCCACCAACAGCACAAAAATCTGAATGTTCAAGATACTCCATGGTTTACGCATAGCACTCCAAGTTCGCTTTGCATTAATCTCACTGTTTCCTATCGGCATTTTTAGCCATTTTTTTAACAGCGCAGTCTCTTTTTAAGATGTTTTTTCAGCTTTCGTTTCACTTTTAAACCAAGGTCTACATACAACTAGAAGCAGCTGCTGCACTTTGAAACTTCACAATAATTTCTCGAGTGACTGTGCCGCCCCGACCGTCACTTAGCTGAAGATAAAAAGTTCGTGATACTACGGATGTGCCCGCGTTTAAGCAGGCTGGGAGTTTGATTGTCCAAACATTATTCAAGCTGTTGATCGTCCCCGGCACTGCGGAGGATGTAAATGCGAAGCTATAACTATCATTCGTTAGGTCGTCATCGACAGGTGTTAAGGTCATCGAATAAGACTTCTGCCAGGAGTTACCACTCTTTGCATTTTGCGCGAGGTTGATGCAAATTGTGAACGCGTTCGTTAACGAGTTCGCGGCACTGCCCGTGCAACCTTGGCTTCCCGATGAAAGCCCAATGGCACTTGGATTTCTGTCAGTATTATTAACAGTTAAACTAGCAGAGACTTGAGTAATAACTTCAGGATCATCCGCCTTCGTAATCGTGAAACTTACGATATAATCACGACTCGATAATGGATACGCAGAATCGCCATCTGTATAATTTGGCGTAATGAGGAATGTAAAGTCTTGTGCCCCCACGCCCTCTAACGACGAAGGTACAGAGATCATCGCCGCTCGGCAAGTTCCCGTTCCTGATTTGATATAGCAAGTTGGCGTCGATACATTATAAGTATATTGGTTAACAGCTGCATCAGACTGAGGGGTCACATGCAGAACAACTGTTGAAGACATATTTTCATTAGTTACAATAGACGTCGTATCAATTCCATCTTGTTGGATAGTTGCGAGCATTGGAGCTGGAGCTGCTTCGATATGCATCTGGAAGATATGGGATGCCGAGGCTCCTCCGACGTCAGTCCCTTGAAGTTTAATATAATAGTCACCGGCTGTTCCATATTGAGGGAACCATGAGCCCGAGAAGCTGGTCGTGCTCAAAGAAAAATAAATTTTCTTTGTACTACATAAATCAGTAAACGGATCACCTGCCCCTGTCGTATTCACATAACACGTCCAAGTGATGCGTTCACGCGGATCATTTATAGTAAGATCCTCATCAGTAAACATCTCCTCAACGGGGATCATAAGAATTTTATTTTCAGTTCCACTAATGGATGAAACTGTTGACGGAGTGATTTCCGTGATCGGACGATTGGTGTTCGCAACATTATAAGTGAAAGTTTCTGAACTCGACGTCAAACCATTTGCATCTTTAGAAATCACTTGAAAAGAACACTGATCCCAGGAATTATAATCTGGACTTCCGTTCAGAGTCACTGCACCCGTTGATCCATCCACGCTAAAGCTCGTTGTTGAACTCCAATCGCAACGACCATCAGCCGACTGCAACGAGTACGTCAATGCTGTTGGATTGGGTTGAGGATCATGGGCACTTCCCATTGGCAATGAAAAGACCGTTCCTTCAATCAAATCAGCTTCCTGAGGTTGGGAATCCCAAACGGGCGGATCATCGGTATTAATAATATCAAACGTCGCATCTTGAGTTGCTAATATTTGGCTTCCATCCAATGTCGGATCTACTGACGTATTATATCGAAGAGTAAATCTCAACTGCATCGGCCCATCAGCACCAATAACCTGCAAATAGCTGGGCATGAATGACCAATTGAAAATCGGCAAAGTCGGATCTGTTCCGACCGAAGTGATTGTGCTCAGCACACCCGCTCCCGATGGGAAACCGTTCTTCACCGAAGTGATTCCAGCAATCGACAACACTAACGGATCCCCTTCAGGGTCGTTAATATTAATATCCATTTGAGAAATTGAGCCTTCCGTGAAAGTTCCAGAAATAACATCAATGAAGTTTGGCAAAGTCACGGCCTTCACTTTCACTTTTCCAGTGGCAATATGATTTGCAGATGTGGATGACGTTACAAGAACTTGAAAATCATAAACTTGACCGGCCAATGAATTCACTGGCGACCATTTCAAAACACCACTTGAGCTAATGGTCATGCCGCTGGGGCCTGAGACTAAGGCGTAAGTTACTCCCAGATTTGGCGTCGCTGTTGGGTTGTCCGGATCGTAACAGAAGTCCGTCAAGTAAGTGGTGTTCAATCGATTGGCCTTCATGGTCAGCTTGATGGGCTCGTCGCAAACCGGCGCACGGTTGGCTCTGCCGACCTCAAAGTGAATCTTAATTGCAGCGCCAAAGGCGGCACTTTCAGCAAATGTCGGAACGAAATCGCTCGACACCTGGTCTTCATTAGTGAATGTGTAAATAAGTGGAGAGCCAGTTACTGCAACTGTTGTTTGATCTGCACGGGTCATCAACCACGATGCCGCTCGCACCTTCACAGTGGAGTTCATAGGCGACACTGCGATGACGTCAGATTTGATAGTCTCCAGCTGCTTCGCAGTTTTGCTTCCTAACCCATGAGTCGTTAATACTGGCGTGCTCCACGCATAACGTATTGGATCCGGATTCCAACTGTAATTGATATTCAAACTTGGATTTTCATTGATCAGGGTTTGTTTGATCTTATCGATTAAATCCGTTCGGCTTTGAATGAAGGCCAAAACCTGACTGTTGGTTTTCGTACGGCAAGACTGACAGATCAACTCCACACTGGTGGCCATGGATGAAAATGCATTTTGCGAAACTTGCAAATATGGATTCGTGAATCCCCATTTCAACAACCAGAACAACGCCGTCGTAACATTGGTAACGGAAACGGAAGGCCCCAGCAAGGGCGCCTCAAAAATAAAATCCCCAGATGGATGGTCCTCCACATAGGCTTTAACAATCAAATCCAATGGTTGAGGAACAGAAGCATTCGTACGATTTCCATAGTCGCCCTTTGTCAAAGTCGATGGAATGTATAGAATGCCCGCATTGAAAGAAAGCTCAGTGACAAAAGTTCCAAGACCTAAAACATCTGTTGGACTATCTTGGAATACGCGCACGTTTGCCCCAGCGGACAAATAGTAGGTCGCACTGGATAACGAATTCTGCGAGCCCGAGCTTGCCAGCTCACTCTGAAGACATCCCGAAACGAGACCTGATAGTAATAATGCTAATAAAAACACGCGCATAATTTCTTTTCGGGTATTTTCGAGCAACAGTTGAAGACTCTTTGAATTATTGTTCCGCATTTATACTTCAACTCATACTGGCCTACTCAAAGTTCACAGTGTCATTTATCATCGTCGTATGCTTTTGAGATTCTTCCTCCTTTCCATAATCTGCTGGACTTCGTGCGTTTACGCTCAAGGCACACTAGATAAAGACAACAGACCTAAGCTTTCTGATGAAGAGGTCGATCAACGTCTTGGTAAGGGTTGGAAAGGCATCATCTATATCTGCAATCCCTATTGTGAGTTTGCTGCTATTAGAGAAGATGGATCGTGGAATCCCCCTTTAGATAAAATTCCAACAGACTGGGCACATACAAAGTTAGTAGCACAAACTGATCCGCTCTATCCTCTTCTTGTTGCACGCAGTCCAGTTTTACCATTTACAACTAAAAAACTTCCTCACGTAAGCTCTGAAGAGGAATCTGGGAAAATTACTCCCCCTAAGTATGCCATTTACAATTTTAATTGGGGTTACTCCATTGCCGGAGGATTTCTCTATTCTCAAAGCAACTGGACAGGAAATACCGAATTACAAACAGATCTTTCGTCGAAGGGTATTCAGTATATGCCCTTCTTTCAAATGCAGCTATTTAAAGGAACACCTAGCAAACTTTGGAGCTTTTGGATTCAACATGAATTCGATGGTTACTATGGGTTATCTCCTGGATACAAAGCGCAAGACTCAAACATCACTGCATCTAGCACACAATACTCATTGTCTTATCAAGCTTGGCTGACCTTTCCAAAATTTAAAATCGGCCCCCGTATGACCTATGATACTGAGTCTTGGTT
>JAGIAF010000277.1 GCA_017745015.1 Bdellovibrio sp.
CCACGAGATTATGTTCTCGGACCATTCGTCCTTACCAACTGGTGTACTGGTATCATCAAGAAATTTAAAAACACCAAACTCAAGAGTCTTTTGGGGTTTAGCGTTAGTTTGATCCTCCGCCATAGCCTCAATTGCCGCGCGATTCTTTTCAAGAACGCGACTGATTTCTAAAATTTTAGGACGCCATTGGATATCACAGACATTCTGATAGGATTTATTTTTGTCGTCATAGATCTCAGCCATCTTCTTATCAAGGTTACCCAGATAGATTGGCTGAGTCGGACTATTTTGGCGAGTCTCAGAACGCTGGCAGGCCACGGAAGACGCTATTGTAAGAAATAGCATCATCGTCGAGAGTATAGACATCGCCGTTGCCTTCATAAGCAATCCTCCGCCCGTTTAAAGAATAAACAAGGGTAAGAGCAACTCTAATGCCAGAGAGTCTAATAGGTTATAATGTTATTTTCTGTGCAGAAAAAACATTACAGAATTCTATTCATTCCAATCAACCGCGTATTCGATGGGACCTGATTCCGGAAGGACGAGCAAGCCATCGAATTGGGCAGAAATGTCTTCACCTTCTTTCAGCTCCGCCATTCCCGCTGCATAATTCTTTGCGCTGAAGCCTTTGCCACTTTCAACAAATACACTCTTTTGCGGATGCTTGGCTGCCAGCTCAACTTCTAAACTATTTTCTTGATTGATTGCTTCCCCAGAAAATTCGGGAGGCAGCCACGGCCAATTGCTCTTGATATGAGTCGCAGAAATAGCAATGGCCTTGTAGCCTTCACCCAATTCTTTGCGCAGGAACTGACCTTGATGAAACAATCCTTCAGCCAGTGCTTCGCTCGCTCTTACGATATGCCAGTTGTGTGCCCACAAGATCGTTTTGTCGGTCCCTGCGAATTTCACAGTAAAATGACTCATACAACGGTCTCGATGAGCGAAAGATTCACCGCGCAATTGTGCGATGTCTTTTGCATCACCCGTAATCTGCTTCGCTAAGAACAAAACTCCCGCAATTAAACTCTCTTGAGCATTTTCTTCTAAGGAGTTCGGCGGGATTTTTTTGGATTGCAATAACTTTACAATGTCACTGCTGCGATCCTGGCCATCTGCGAAGTCTGTTTTGCGAAGGTTTTTGAAAGTTTCCGAAGCACCATATCTCGTGCGTGTGACTTCTTCCCCAAAGGTTTTAACCATTAGTTCACGCAACTTGATTTTGTCGGCTTCGGCTATTAATGACGATTTCAATAAACAATCCAAATCCCATTGGAATTGCTGAGTATCGTTACCAAATAAACGAACTTTATCGCCAGGGTTCTTTTGATTCCATTCGCGCAGCCACAGAAGCAGCTCCTCAACAGACGTTGATCGCCATACGCGGAGGAAACCTTTGAGGGCGTCTTTAACAGTACCCTCACCGCGCTCCACGAAATTTGTGGCAGCCAAAGCCTCTCCCCAAGGGTTTTCAAAACTGATCGCGCGATAGCCGTGATGCTGAACCAGGTATTTGATGATGCGAACCTTCGCGCGATAAAAACCGTCGCTGGTATGTATGGCCTCACCAAAACCCAACACCTTGGTGTTCGCAAAAGGCTTTAGCCAACTCAGTTCTTCATCTGTCCAATTTTGCGGATCTGCTCCGAATGTTACCATCGTCATTTCCTGATCTTAATATCTTCCCTCACTGGAGAATAAAGAATTAATTATAGTGCACCAATATCGAAAAAAGGAAGCTGATCACAATCAGGAACCAACCACTATAGTACTTCTTCCGCTCTTCGAGGTTCATATGCTTGGCCGCCCAGGCCACCGGCTTACCCGTACGAACTCTGAGGCCTACTTTGGATTTAGTGGCGAGCCAAGCTCCCAGCACCCCAACAACCACCACTAGATAGCCATAAGGCGTCTCGCGCGATATAAACGCCAATACAGCCCCAACTGCGAGGGGAATACCAATAATCCATACCTGAGCCATAGGGTCTCCTGTTCGTTCCCTCACCGTAACATACCGAATTGCTGAAACAAATTCCAAATGTTGAAGATTCTTGGACAAAATTGGCCTCAACGTGGCATTGTCCCGGGATCTATTGGAGAACTTAAATGGAAAACCACATCCCACCCCGCCCGCCTAAATCATTCCGCGTAACTCTTGAGTTGTACCGTTCGGAAAAACGCTTGGATGTGGTTCTTTTGGCTGCTTTAAGAAATCAAAAAGAGAACTTGAACCTTTTCAACATCACGCGCACGACTTTCAAACAATTGTTCTTGGATGGCCGTATTCTTATCAAAGGCCAACGCGCTAAAGTTTCTTCTGGTGTCGCTAAAGGCACTACATACGTAGATATCTTAGGTTACTAAGATCGAATCAAAAGCCCGTCAGAAACGACGGGCTTTTTTTTGCTTATTTACTGTCCAATCTAATCCTGAAAAGGATAATTGTTATCAGACATTCCCCTTTCAGGAAGCGTTTACTCTTGGCGATCTCGTGATATTTTAAACTCCGTCATGAAGCTTATTTACTTCATTGGAATATTACTCTTCCATTTAAATGCTTTTAGCGACCCACCACGGGGCAAACACTTTGATCGCATCGTGTTTGTGGTTTTTGAAAATGCCAACTACGATGACACCCTCAAACAACCTTTCTTTCAACATATCGCGAACAAAGGCGCTTTGCTGACGAACTTTTACGCCCTCACGCGCCCCTCTCAGGGCAACTATATCGCTCTGACATCCGGAGATCTGCACGACGTTAAAAAGAATATCCCTTACGACATCGACGCAAAAAATATCGTCGATCTTTTAGAGGCGAAAAATACGCTTGGTACGTTCGCAAGCACAATCCTTTTATCAGCTATCTGAACATTCAAAAACATCCCCAACGCTGCAAGCAGATTGTTAACACCAAAGAGTTTGCAGCGGATCTTAAGAATAGAAATCTTCCCGCGTATGCGTTTTATATTCCGAATATTAAGAATGACGGCCACGACACGGGCGTCGCCTATGCCGACAAATGGTACCGGCGGACCTTCAAATCCTTTATTGAAAACACCGAACTTACGGAACGCACACTTTTGGTTTCTACGTTTGACGAAAGCAAAGACGATAAGACTCTGCACATCTACACCTCGCTGTATGGCCCCATGATCAAACCGGGCACCTACGCCGAACGCTATAATCTTGTGAGTCTCTTAAAGCTCGTAGAGGAAAATTGGGACCTCGGCCACTTGGGTTCCAACGATGAAGGCGCCCCTTTGATTAAAAATATCTGGAAATGATAGATGCTATTCTTGCGTCGACACCGAAGGCGCGGCCCCATCTTCTAAATCAGGATCCACGGCATTCGGCTTATCAGGAACGGCAATCTTCACAAATCCCGCCACTAAGGCAATGATAATGACAGCTCCCAACCAACGGACGGGCTTGCTGACACGATCTCGAAAAAGGATCATAAAGATCAGCACCAGGGGCAATGACAAGACTAGAATAAAGACGCCAATACTAAGAACACTGTACATGATCTCAGGCTAAAACTTGTTCACGAAGGTCGTCAAGGGACCTCAACACCACCTGCCCGCCAACACATGAAGTCAGTTCGCAATCTCGATCTTTACTTGTGTAACAGATATTGATACATTTAAACCGCACTTAACACCGACAAAGGAAATCTGAAATGAACTTGTTTTATTCTCCAGGCGCCTGCGCTCTAGCATCTCAAATCGCTCTTCGTGAAGCGGGTATGAATTTCGAACTTGTTAAAGTTGATCTTAAAAACAAAGAATACGCTGGTGGCGACTATTATAAAGTAAATGCTAAAGGCTACATTCCGGCCCTACAGCTTCCAAACGGTCACTTGATGACTGAAGGTGCCGTGATCTTGCAATGGATCGCCGACCAAGCTCCTGATAAAAATCTTCTTCCAAAATTTGGAACAATGGAACGCTATAAAGCCATGGAGTGGTTGAACTTCATCGCCACAGAAGTGCACAAAGGTTTGGGTTCATTGTTCGGCGCCACTCACTTGAGCGAAGAATCAAAAACTGCAATCCACAGTAAACTTCAGTTGCGCTTGACTGTATTGGATCAACACCTTCAAAAAAATCCATACATCTTGGGTGAAAATTTCTCTGTGGTAGACGCTTACGCTTACAACGTTCTTCGTTGGACGCCGCTTTTGAATGTGGACATGGCAAACCATAAAGCAATCCATGGTTTGATGACGAAAATGGCAGAACGCCCATCAGTTAAAGAAGCTGTCATTAATAACAAAAAAGCCCCGATGGTCTCG
>JAGIAF010000278.1 GCA_017745015.1 Bdellovibrio sp.
GGGGTGATACCAAGGAAGGTACTCGGGGAGCATGATGTTCTCACCTCTATTTTTATTTTAAATTAAAAAGGCCAGAAGCAATTCTGGCCTTTTTCTTTTTAAAATCTAAAGGCGACTGTAGGTATCTAGAACCTTTTCGTTGTCGCCCACTGTGGCTCTGTCATTCAAATCTTGAAGCACGTCACGAATCAAAAGTGTGTCCATAACATAAGCTTTGGTATTCAAAGCCATTCCGCCCAAACCCTTGCGGCCCCATGGCGCCCAGAATTCAGGGTAGCATTTCAGGGTGTTTGCCAATTTATCGGTAAACTCAGCCACCGTGATTTCTGGATTTTCTTTGATCAAGTCTTTGATGGCCTGTTCATTTTCCTTGCTCAAAGATGTGCAATAAAGGCGCTTACCAGAGGCTGCGCGCTCTCTATTTGTGATTTTCAGGCGGTGGTTGGCCTGGTCGATAAAGTCAGCGGTAAATTCAGAGGCCGTTACGGCCGCTTGAGCTTGGTAGCCAAGAAGTAGGGTCAGCGTCAACGCGAAGAGGTTTTTCATAGTTTGTCCTTAAAAGCTTTCTAAAAGCTTGATGCGAGTGTCGACATTGTGGCCTTGGCGAAGATCTTTGAGCGTCGCTAGGATCAAGTCGATGTCCATCCAATAAGCTTTGGTATTAAACAAAATTCCCCAGCCTTCGCGTTTCGCGGGAGGGAAGAAGATCGGGTAGCATTTCAATTCAGGGGCCAATTTATCAAGAAACTCGGCGCTGGATTGCTCGGGGTTTTCTTCAACGATCTGAGTGATCAAAGCGATTTGGGATTCATTCAAGCCCGTGCAATAAGGTCGCTTGCGTTCCATAATGCGGTCTTGGTTCATATAAACCAGACGGCGATTCATTTGAGCGACAAAATGAGAGACGAACTCGTCTCCAGAAACGGAGGCCGCGTTCGCTCGCAGTCCCATCGTCATCGCAAAGGCTAAAAGTAGAAGGCGCTTCATTCGCAGAGTCCTTTTTAGGGGGAATAATCCGATCACACCTAATACAAACTCCACGCCAACTCAGCTGAAAATAAAAAGGGCCTCGCGCGAGAGGCCTTGAAGTCCTTGCATGGTAGTGCCAAACTTTTGGGCACTACTGATGGGCCGATTGGCTGATTCAGGGTTTGACGACCTTGCACGAAAGTATGCCCGTTGCTTTCATTATTGGGGTTCCTAGGGCATCATAGGAATCGATCTTAGAGATTTTCACTTTAAATGATGTTTCTTGTGCCAAGGCTTCGTTTGGTAAAAGGAAATAGATGCCCCCGCTAACAAGAGACCACGAAAATGTAAGGCCCTGGCTGGTTAAAAATGTGTCGCAAGTGTGGCGATTACTTCCGAAGAAAAGGGATTTTGTCGTAACCGTATTGGCGTAAATATCACCGCGTCCGTCGCCATCTCGGTCAATCCAGCGAACCGAAATACTCATGTCACCGAACAGTCCGTTAGAGCAGTTGAACTGGCGCACGGTTTTGCCGCCGTCCAGGGCAAAGTGTGTCCAGATATAATCGGAGTCATCCAGGCCGGCGCTCAAAAAATACTGATGGAGGATGATCTCGATTTTTTCGTCGTCATTGGCGTCTTCCCAAATTTTTCGAGAGACACGAATTAAAGACGAAGAGGCTTTAGCACCCTCGTTTCCCAAATCGTCGTTCGTGAATTCCACTTTGGTCTTTTGGATAATGTCCAAAAGCTGTGATGACGTCATAGGAAACCCTTTAAGGGTATCGAGCTGAGACGTAAGACCGCGTCCGATGGAAATAAATTCCGCGGCGTAACCAGAGCCGCCTCCGCTATCCATTCCGCCTTGAATAATGCGTGCTTGGGAAAGGGAGCAAAGAAGCGTGGCAAATAGAAGTGGCAAGAGCTTCTTCATTTTATGGCTCCTGTGGTTTTGTTGTTTCGCAAGAAATGGTCGCAAAGTGACGAGGCAGCAAAAGTCCATCTGGCGCGAAGTTGCTGAGTTCAAAGACTTCAATGGTGAATTTACCTGCGTTAGAGAAAGCCTTATAGGGGACTCGTGCATGAAGAGGGTGGTTATCAATTTTCCAGCTGAAGCCAACACCGGATCTCTGTAAAACGCTATCACGTTTTTTTTCATCGAAGACGTCTGACCATTTAAAGTCGTACGAGCTGAAGTTTAGCAGCTCAGACGTGATGGGATGGTCAGCAGTTCCTTGGCCGCTAGATAAGTAGCTCCCTTTAAACCCCTCATTGACACCTTCTGCAGAAAGAACTTTCAAGTAGTAAGGACGGTTTTCGAATTCATAGTTGCAGACAATGCTATTGGTAATCTGTCGTCTTTTAGTCAGAGATTCAGACCAGTAATATTCGGCATCATTGACTTTCAAAATTCCCAAGTATTCGTGAACCACGAGTCGGGCAATTTGTGTGCTTTCTGAGGCATATCCTTCCCAGCGCGCCAGGTTGACTTGAATCAACTTTTTAGAAGGAAAGTTTAAAGCATCGACCTCAATACCTTGCGGAGAGATCAGCCTGTCTTTAACAAATTCAATCTTCGTCGTATAGATGGCTTCAAGCATTTGCTCTTCTGTCACCGGAAAACCTGAATTTTGATTGATCAGCTTTGCAGCCGCTTTCCCGGTGTGAGTGAATCCCTCAATATATTCAGCAGTGTCCGCATTGGCAGAAAGTGCGCTCAATGAAATGGCTAAGAAAAATATAAACAAAGGTGTTTTCATGGCGCTCTTTTTAGCAAGGGGCTTTCGAGGAGCCAAGGGAACTTCTGTAAAAAGAGGGAGCCGGCTTTTACATATCTGTAAACGCTGAAAAAAATACCGCTTTTAGAGGGGAAATGTGTTTTTAAAAGATAACGAAGTGTGCTTACGCATTAGATAAAATAATATTTACTAATATGTAAATCTATGAAATCTCTTAAGGAGAGGTTCCTATGCAACAGAGAAAGCTCTGGCAGTTTGATGATTACCGCGAGTACATGAAAGCATTTATTCAATATCAGCCTAATGGTGGTCGTGGGCAAGCCACGAAAATTGCCACTGCATTGGGAGTTCATTCGACTTTACTCAGTCAAATATTGAATGGACATCGTGATTTAACCATGGAGCAAGCTTCGTTGTTTTGTGATTACGATGATATGTCAGAAAGCGAAGCGGAACTATTTCTTAACATGGTTTCCTTGAGTCGTGCGGGAAATGAAAGCCTTCGCAAGAAGTTACAAAAGCAAATTGAGGAACAGAAAAATTCCTTCAGTGAAGTTCGCAAACGGGTGGGGGTAGTTCACAAAAAGTTGAATACCTATGAGCAATCAGTTTTTTACTCGAGTTGGCAGTATTCAGCGATTCGGATGTTGGCTTCGTTGGAGAAAGCTCCTGATCTTAATGAGATAGCGCAGCTGTTAGGAGTGACACGCCAACGTCTGACTGAAATGGTCGACTTCATGCTTGAGAAGGGCCTTTTGATTGAAGAAAAAGGTCGAATTAAAATAGGTCATGCAAAGACTCATGTCGATGCAAAATCTCAGTGGGCGACTCGTCACCATGCGAATTGGCGCACGCGCAGGCTCACAGAACTTGACCGTATCCAGGATGATCAAATTTGTTTTACGGCGCCATTTAGTTGTTCTGAAAAAGACTATAATAAAATTCGTGAGATTCTTTTGAATGCGATTGAAGAAGTATCACAGACCGTCGCGGAGAGCCCAAGTGAAGAGACCCACGTGCTGTGCATGGATCTCTTCAATATGGTTTAGAACTATTGGATTTTTCCGACTTCCAAAACTTGATATTTGAGGGCTATGCGAAGGGCTTCTTTTTCGCTTCCCATTTGCATATCCATATTTGAATACAAAGTCGGGAATGTTTTCAGGATATCTAATTTAGGATTTGAAGCTACTACGGTGTTCAGCTCGTAAATATGCATGTTCATCGCAGTGGCTTTCAAGAGTGCATTTAACGTCCATAGTGCAATTTTACCAGGGGCCGTCTGTATTGCCGGGAGAGTGGTTTTTCCCGCTGTGTATTGGGTTGCTTTGCCGTCTTTTAGCTGCCCCAGGGCCTTGGATAAATCACCTTTTTCCATCTCAATTTGCGATTCGATCATTTGGGCGTTTTTTGCGACGTCTTTATAGGCGGCACTATTCGCGAAAGTGATACGACGACCTTGAGCATCCCAGCTTGAATAAACTTCGCCAGAGTTCAAATTGGCCATAACGTAAGTGGCATCAGAGTATCCGCCGGTTTTTGAGAGGTTTACTTGCACGCGAAACAGACCTAACTCC
>JAGIAF010000279.1 GCA_017745015.1 Bdellovibrio sp.
AAGATCAACAGCACCGAATCCAACGCCCACCGTCTGGTCATAAGAGCGCTCATAGCCATAGCCACCACTCAAATAAATATTCCCTTGGGAGTCTTCATTGTTCCAACGTTTTGCGAGGAAGTTCAGACGAGGTAGGGTGTAGTTCACATCCCCTTCTCTGAAATAGTAAAGACCCGCAGCAAGATAGGACTTAAAGGAATATGTTAAGAGAACTTCATTCTCTTCATTTTTATTATAGGACATAAGCGAAGTTGCACCTTGATAGGACACAGGATGCGCAAAGCCTTGTGTGCTTGCGAGTAAAACCAGAATGCAAAAAATCGACTTCCTCATCATATGACTTCTTTCTTGTTTGTTCCTTCAATGACTATTAGGATGAGAGGAAGGACTTTGTGACAAACCCATGAAAAAAGATTTTCAAGACCAAACAGATGAAGAACTTTTGCTCTCTCTTGCCGACGGTGAAGAGAAGGCCTTAGACATTCTTTATATGAGACACTCAGGTCGAGTTTTGTCCTACGTCCTTAAAAGGGGCCTTCCTAAAGAGCAAGCCGATGATGTTCTGCAGATCGTTTTCCTGCAGGTCTTCCGCAAAAAGCACCTCTACGATCCTAAGCATGCGGCCTTGGCCTGGATCTATGTCATTACTCGCAGCGAGCTAAAAGACTATAAGAACCGTGAAATCAAAGACTTCCTCGAATGGGACGATTCTTTGTCACAAACGGTCGCAGCCTCTCCTATTATAGAGAGTAAGGAGGAGTCTGAAGCTCTGCTTAAGGAGTTGAAGCCTCGCGAACAAGAAGTCCTGCGAATGCGCTATTTGGACGAAATGGAATACGACGAAATTGCGGAACGCTTACAAGAAAGTACCAGCAATATTCGTCAACTCGTCAGTCGCAGTTTAAAAGTTTTAAGGAGACGCCATGAAAGACATTAAGAAAGATTTCGAATCTTTTGCCAATGATCGCAGCGAGACTGCGGGCTCTTCTTTTGTTTTGAACAAGATCCACTCGGAGATCGCAAAAGCAGCTCCCAAGACGTCTCATGTGGCTATGAAGCTTGGCGGAATTCACTTGGTGAGTTCTGCATTAACGTTGATGGCTTGTCCTCAATTTGGTTTCCGTCTTGTCTTCCAAGGCGAAGGCCTTATGCATTACTTTATGAAAATCAGCCCTATGTTCTGTCAGACTTTCTGCGGAGCTTTCTATTTAGCTGTTACTTTTGTTTTAGCTCGTATGATTATGAAATATGACGAGTGGCTGATCATTATGCGCTCTCGCGTTCTGGCTGTGGGCGGCTTGGCGCTGCTTTCATTGGGTGCATTTGCTATGATTGCTGGCGGGATCTCTTGGGAAGCAGGCGTGTTTTGGGTATTTGGGGCGGCGCTCGCTGGCGAAGCGGCGTCGGCTTCGAAACAAGTTCTTAAGAAGTTCTTTAGCTTTGGACGAGTTTAATTAAACAGCTTTCTTAAGGATCTCATTGATAAGGCTCTGATAGGCGACTCCTTGCTTTTTAGCTTTTTTCTTGAGCTTCATCAGAACATCTTCTTCGATTCTGATGGAAATTGCTTTACGCGGAGAACTTCCAACCAACGGGCGCCCAGTGCGCACAAATTTTTCCAAATCTTTACGACTAAACTTGGGAATGTCGGAATAATCGATTTCGGAGTCTTTAACTTCTCTGGCAATAGTGATGTCTTTCATTCTTGCTTGCAACTCTTGCAGAGATAATTCGACGATATTCGATTTCTTTTTCATTGCGAGAACTCCTAGTCGTAAAGACCACAAACAATATACGCTTCGTTACCGACAACCCCAGCAATATAAAGCGCGGCTCCTCGTTCGAATGCTTTCCATCTATCCAAATAATCTTTCTCTCATCAAAAAATACCGTTGAAGCTTCATCAAACCCCACGCCATGTTTGAAGATATTGGCACTACCCTTTACAGGATCCCACTGAAGAAATACCTTATCTTTATGTATATACATATTTATCCAAATGTAAAGTTCATTTGGATTGGGTCTGCAAAAAACAGAGCTGATTATTAGAAGACCAGGAACACTTCTGACTCACCACATAGTGCGAAATGCGGATACTAGAGTTTCAATTTAATTTCCAAGGGAAAATGGTCTGAGCCGAGGACGGTGTTATGCACCTCAGCCTTAAGAACATCAAAACCGCGCACGAAGACGTGATCTAATTTCAACAGTCTTCCATCGTTTTCTAAATCAAGATGTTCAAGCTTCAGGTCTCTGAAGATGCTCTTCATGATCATATAGCGCTTTACATTCCAGGTATTGAAATCTCCAGCGAGAACTACGGGGCCCTCGAATTTAGAAATACGCTCGGCGATTTCGTAAAGGGATGTTGTAAATGCGTTGGTGGTCACGAAATTCAAAACGTGAGTGCAGACAAATAGAACTTTACGACCTTCGAAGTCGTATTCACTAAAGAGTGTCAATTTAGGCGTGAGCCAGAAAAACTCTCGCGTGCTGGCGCGAATGAAGTCCACTGATGATGGAGTGATTTTAGATCCAATGGCCACTCCTGTGCTTGAAAGATCTTTCTTATAGTGAAAGCTCTGCGCCAGATGCCACTCATAGGATTTAAAATCGTTTTGCCACAGAAGCGGCATTTTGTTATCGACTAACGCTTCTTGGAGAAAGATAAAGTCTTTGCCGCTTCCGTATTTTTTAAAATCATGTTCGAAGATATGGGCTTTTTGTCCCTTATAGACATTCCAGACAAAGATGTTCATTTCAGATAGAGGAGCGAGACCTTGCTCCGCCTCCCCGATCTTCATTAACACTTTATCTTTGTCAGGAATTCTAAATGGAACCATTTCTTCCTTTTCTGGCGATTACTTCACGCGGGCTAGATAATTTGGATCAACCTCTGCCACTTTCAAGGCTTGAGCTTCGTTGCGCTCTTGCTCTGCAAGCAATGTGGAAAGATAGCGCTCTGTCGTACTTGGAATGATGACGACAATATTCTTTCCGCGATTTTCTTCTTTCGCTGCTTGACGAAGACCCGCAGTGATGGCTGCGCCCGAAGAAATACCCACAGGGATGCCTTCTGTTTTAATTACTTCGCGAGCCATTTTTAAAGATTCTTCCGAGGATACTTGTTCAATTCCATCGACAACTTCGCGATCCATTACGGATGGAATAAAGCCAGCACCGAGACCTTGGATTTTGTGAGGCCCTGGCTTACCACCAGAAAGCACCGGGCTCTCTGAAGGCTCTACTGCGATCATTTTAACAGACGGCTTCTTCTGTTTAAGAACTTCACCAACTCCCGTGATCGTACCCGAGGTTCCCACACCACTGATCACCATATCAACTTTGCCTTCGGTGTCTTCCCAGATTTCAAGAGCCGTGGTTCTGCGATGAATATCAGGGTTAGCGGGATTATCAAATTGTGCAGGCATCCAAACGTTAGGATTTGAATCTTTAAGCTCCATAGCTTTTGCGATGGCACCTTTCATTCCCAATGGACCTGGCGTAAGGATAATTTTCGCGCCCAAAAGAAGAAGCAATGTTCTGCGCTCTTGTGACATAGTTTCCGGCATTGTCAAAGTGATCGAATAGCCTTTTGCCGCCGCCACAAACGCCAAAGCAATACCCGTGTTACCACTTGTCGGCTCGAGAATCTCCATACCTGGCTTTAGCTTGCCACTCTTCTCGGCGTCTTCAATCATCGCAAGACCGATACGATCCTTCACGGAGCCGAGCGGATTGAAAAACTCAAGCTTCAGAAGAAGATTTCCTGGGAGCCCTTTACCTAGTCTTTGCATTTGAATGAGTGGAGTTCTGCCGATTGTTTTTGTGATATCAGAGTAGATCTTCATGAGTCTTACGTCCTCGAGAAAGTGTTAGAACTTTAGTTTACTCCCACAATGTGCCAGATCAAAGGACTCTAAGGCAAAAACAGGGAAGAATCAGTGTTGAGCCACACCTTTTGCCTGTGGCCATAAACCCTCTGTTTCCGTCTGAGATTTACATGGGAGTAATTGAGAAAGGGGCTTTGATTGCACAGATTGTCTAAAAAACTGACGGTCGTACAAAAACTATCAGGCGATCACCATAATTCAGAGGATTTCTGCATTTTTCCAACCTGCCGTTTGAAATTGAGTTATCTTCTGTCCGAAACAAATCGGAATTTAACCCAGAATCTATAGGCTCAAATCTATAAGGAGAATTAAATATGAAAAATCTAATTTTAGTATCGACTGTGTTAATGGCAAGCGTATCTGCACAGGCGGCAAAACTGACTTGTAT
>JAGIAF010000027.1 GCA_017745015.1 Bdellovibrio sp.
GAGTAGGACGGTTTATTCAGCTTGTCCTATTTGGAGTTAAGTTTTTTTTCGATCGCATCCAGGCGTTTTTTCAATTCAGTATTCTCACGCTCCAGTTTTTGATTCTGTTCTTTCACGGAGGCAATTTCGCGATGAAGAACTTTTGAATCCGAAGACCACTGGGAGTGGAATTCTTTAATCGCATTAATCACAGTATAAAGAAATGCGCTGTAGTTCACGACTTTGATGTCAGTTTCTTTTTTATCCGTCTCGTGAAGCTTAACTGATTTCGTTTCAATCAAGCTTGGAGCGATCTTCTCGACATCTTGGGCGATCACACCCAACTGATCTTTTTTAGACAGTTCTTCGCCACCAAGGCCATTATATTTGAATGACTTTGGTTGCAGACCCAGCACCACATCCAAACCCAAGTTAAAGGGCTTGATATCTTTTTTCAGACGAATATCTGAAGAACATGTGCCAGAGGCAATGCCTGCAGAAGTTCTCACGCAGGTAGTTGTGGAGATATCCCCTTGCACACTGAGCGGATACGTTGGAGCGAAAGAGGAACCTGCGCCAGGGATCGCAACATAGCGATTGGAACCAATACGAATTCCTTCATAGGTTCCGGCGCCAGAGTTAACACTCATAACCAAGCGTGTTTTGTAGGAGGTTGCAAAAGAGTCCTCAGTGATGGCTTGGATGACAGCGCCCGATTGGAAGCCCGAACCCGTTCCGCCTTGGAAAGTAAAGCTACCAATAGACACGCTATTAGCAATGGCTGTTGGTGAAGCCACAGTTCCCTGCGAGTGACGGAGGAAGAATGCTGGCGTTGGTGAGCCAGCGGCACCACTGTAAGTTGTCATGTACATATCATCGTAAGCATCCGTATTGTTATTATTTAAAATTTCAAAAACGCCTGTTGGAGAAGTCGTGTTAAGACCGATGGAGCCCGTTGCAGAAACCGTTAAGCGCGGAATATCAGAAGTGATTAAATGCAATGGAGCCGCATTGCCAGTGCCCACACCCATGTTTGCGGCTGTCAGGCTCGAGGTGTAAGAGCGCAGGACAACGGAATCTGCTTTGGGAATTGAACTAGCTCCCCAGTTGCCAGTCACTCCTGATCCATAAGAGATAAGTTGTATGGCCGCACTATTAGACTCGACATCGAGGGCCGAGGCCGCTGGATCGCCAGTTCCATTGTTTCTAATAAGTACAGCGGTATCCGTGTTTTGATCGGTTTGAACATGGAGAGTTTTTCCCGGAGTTAAAATGGCCGAGCTATTACCCATACCTATCCATCCAGCATCGGAGATCACCATCTTAGTAGAGGTTGTGGTTGTACCGGCTTGAGTTGTGTCGAATTGAATTTTCGTGCCTTGATTCGTTGCTGACATATTCTCTGCGGCATAGAAATTAACGGCCGTGCGACCGCCCGTTTGAAAACCAGAGGCACCCAGATAACCTTGGGCTGATACTTGCCCAATAAGATCTCCGGCTACGACTGCTGTCGGGCTGGCTTTGCTGCCCTTAGCGCGCAAGAAAGCAAGCGTTGGAAGTTCTGTGTCTGAATATGTCACGGCACCAAAGCGTCCCGAAGGAGAAGTGCCTTGGCCTTCTACAAGAAGACCGACTCGATTTGGCCAAACTGCTGCCGCAGGAACTTGCAAAGCGATGTGCAAAGGAACTGCTGGTGCATTTGTCCCTAAACCTGTGTAACCAGTAGAGAGCATACGAAGTCGCTCGGTCAGGTTGGTTGTATCAGTGCCATTATTTAAATTGATGACAAAGTTACCTGGAGTTGCCCCAGAGGACCAATTGGATTCCGCATCGAAGTGCACGAAGCCCGCCGTTACGGATGTACCCGAAGTATCAATAACAGCTGAGGAACCAAAGTTACCCAATATATCTAGGGCGAGCACCGGAGAGTAATTTGTTTCTGAAGTGCCGCGATTTTTCAATGTCCAAAAACTGCCGCCGGCAGAGTGCGCTCCATAGCGAGTAGCATAGATACTCGAATCCGCAAAGTTGGTTCCCATCACATGCAATCTAGAAATCGGAGACACGGCGCCAATACCCACATTGCCAGAGGTATCGAAAGTCATACGTGTCACACTGTTTGTCAGGATGCTCAATTTATTTGAATCCGTTGTACCTAAAGTCGCTGCGGCAGCAAACGCATTCCCACCATTGACATAAACACCTGCCGCTCCCGTTTTTGGAAGATCTGTTGATGCAATTGTTCTAAACGTCGGCGTGCCCGAACCTGCAGCTGGAGCCGCCAAGAATGTCGCTTGAGTTTGTGAGCCAAAAGCAGAACCCGTAATGGAAATGCTTGAGCAAGTCCAAGTTCCCGTCGGTGAGGAGAACGTCAATGTTTGATTCGCGGTACAGTTCGCAGGCATTTGCGAAGACTTAATTAGCGAAGAGTTATCTGATAAATCAGTGGAAGCCAAAGTGGAGTTAACCCAAGCCGTGCCATTGTATTTCAAAGACTGCCCAGACGTGAGCGAAGTGATCGTCAGTGTTGTACCCGCGATTTTCGCAATCGTCGGATTTGGATATGTCCCCGTAAGATCGCCACCCGCTGTAGAAAGACCTAAATTCGCACGAGCCGTCGCCACGTTGGCAAGATCACTTAAATTATTTGCGGGATTCAGTGGTGTAAATCCTAAAGACGTTTGTTTGTTGTTGAAAGCTGTCCAGTCAGCAGAAGACAGATAACCATTCGTCGAACCATTTGCTTGTGAAATCGTGATGTTTGGAGTGTTGCCACCAGAGGAAGAAAGGGGAGAAGACGCGGTGACGGCAGTGACTGTACCACCAGATGAATTATCTGCAGCTGGAGCCCAGCTGGTTCCATTGTATTTCAAAACCTGACCAGAAGTTGGTGCCGTGGTGAAATCCAACGCATAACCCTTAATTTTTCCAACTACGGTGGCACTCTGAGTGCCCGTGACATCACCCGCAAGAGAGCCTGTAAAATTCGCTGCCAGAGACGCGGAACCCACAGCCATGGAAGTTTGTGCAGTACACTGCCAACCATTGGTGACATCCCAAACTAAAATTTGCGAAGCCGCACAAGTCAGGGGACGCAAAGTTGAGCCCGTCGTACCATCAGTTGCAACTAAGCGATTGATTCCGGGATTCGTAAATAATTTAGGAGTGGTGATTGCGCCATCAAGAACTTTTGCCGAGGTGACAGCATTATCAGCAAGCTTCGACGCATTCACCGCATTGGCTGCAATCGTAGGGCTTGGATAAGATCCGGCCAGATCTCCGCCTGCGGTTGAAAGACCAAGATTGGCTCTTGCCGTCGCAGCATTTGCAACTTCGCTTAAGTTATTCGCGGGATTTAAAGGCGTATATCCCAGAGCATTTTGTTTTCCGCTGAATGTTACATAATCGCTGTTCGAAAGAAGACCCGCAGTCACGCCACCTGTTGCAGCAAGAGGAATACTGAGTGTGTGAGTTCCCGAAGAGTGAGCCCAAGTCAATGAACTTCCTGAAGTGTTGACGGTAAACGAGTGCGACGTCGCCATATCCCCGTTAATACTTTGAATACCTGATCCCGCAGAACCCAATTGGTCTGCGACGCAAGTGAACGTGCCACCTGCAAATGTCAGAACTTCTCCGGATCCGCAATTCGCCGAAGGAAGCTGAGTTTTCAAGGCAATATCACTCGCACCTAAAGTTCCCAGTTTTTCGGCTGACAACGAGTAAGCAGCATAGGGCACAGAGCGAATCACTGAGTCAGGTGAAATAAGCTGCCAACCCGTGCCATCCCAAAAGCTGACACGCAATTTGCGGCCTTCGCCACTGGTTGCGGGATATGTGGATGATGAGTCGGTGTTGTCGTCGTTAGCACAAGTGTAAGAGCGAGAATTATTAAAGAAGTCCGTCACTTTGGAAGTGCCAACCGCAGGATACTGGCGTGAACCCGTGCCGATGGAGACATCAAACACACCGCCAGAGTTGCGCATATCAATCCCGGATTTTTGCTCGCGATAGATGACACAAGAACCATCAGGATTCGTCACTTCAAAGATGAAGGCGACACCGTTGATTTCCAGAGCTTGTCCGTTGGATTTAAGAATACGGCCCTGATAGCTCAACGAGGTCGTTGAGGCACCAGATGCTAAGGCATAGGCCAGCACTAACAAAACTGCAGAGACGTTCAGAATCAGTTTGTTCATATCTGAATTATCGGAGAGTTGGAGGAAATGCTTGAGTGAAGATGCCTCAGGTTGGGCCGTGATTTGGATTTTGTAACTTATTGAAAGATCCAGTTTGTGACATCAACAGGAGTGAGCCAGCTTCTAAAAACACTCTCATCTCCAATTGTAGAATGGGTCGCATTACCCCAGCATCTCAATGCGCCGGATGCAATTCCGCAAGCAGCGGTGCCTCCAATCGCGAAACTCTGGTAAGGGCCCAAGGGCTCGGTCACTGGTTGCGGAGAGCCTATCGCAGTTGATGAGGAGCCAAGCATTCCGTCATTGTAAGATCCCCAGCATTTCAGAACGCCACCTATAGTTTGGGCACATCCACCTTTAGGTCCGATTGAAAGCTTGGCATATTTTGTTCCCGCATCGACTTGAGTCGGCTTCGTCGCGGATGTTGTTCCAAGGCCGATGGCGCCAACGGATCCATAACCCCAACAATAAAGATCGTTGGCAGAGGAGATCGCGCAGGAGATGTTTTCACCGGCGCCCACATCAATCCATGTTGTTGGTATTCCCGAGACAGGTTCTATGACGATGGGTGTATTTTGTTGAACACCGGAAGCGCCATTACCCACGCAGCCGTTGGCATTGGAGCCCCAGCAAAGAAGTTTATCATCGCTGCGAAGAGCGCAGGCGTGGGAACTTCCAACTTTCACTTTTTTGTAGGTGTTTGGCGAGTCTACCAATGTCGGTGCGGGTATTTGGGAAAATGCAGCCACTTGACCTAGTTGTCCCAGGTTGCCTTCACCCCAACAGTAAAGTTTTGAATCCAGTGTGATTGCGCAAGACGAAGTTTTACCCATGCCCATAGTGCTGAACGATAAGTTGCCGGAAACTTTTGAAGGCAGAACTTTTTTGCCATTGGAGGTGTTGTCACCTAGGCGTCCATTTGTGGCATCACCCCAGCAGTAAGCCAGGTTGTCTTCACGGATTCCGCAGACGTTGGATTCATTTGCATAGATTTTGATATACTTTTTGCCGGAATCGATGACGATGGGGCTTGTTCTTGATAAGACAGAACCATCACCCACGGAATAAAGGCCATCTGAATCTGAGCCCCAACATTTCAAAGTGCCGTCAGTGGTGATGCCACAGTTAAAACTTTTTCCCGGGGCAATTGCACTGTAACTTTCCATAGGGTCGACTGATGTTGGCAGGCGATTTTTCAGAGTTGTATTGTCGCCGAGATAACCTTCATCCACCTCACCCCAACATTTAAGACGGTTGTTCGTAGTGATGCCACAACTGATTCCGCTTCCCCCAGAGGCAGTCAGGTAGCTTTCAGAGGCATCGATGTCCGTTGGAACGTTTTTCTTAAGTGTGGTGCCATCACCAAGAGCTGTTCCCGCGGATACGGAGGAGATATTTGCTTGCCCCCAACATTGAAGTTTATCTGTTGAAGTGATCGCGCAAATATGGTTGCGGCCACTAACAATTTTCTTATAGGTTTTGCCCCCGCTGACTTTAGTGCCAGGAGTATTTGTGTTGGTGTAGTTGCCGATGCCATTGCCGCCATCTTGGCCAAAGCCCCAGCAGTAAATCTCATCATTAAGATCCATAGCGCAGGTGTTAGTCTCTTGAGTTGCGACGGTTTTGTAAGTGCCAGATACTTTTATTGGAGTGGTTTCATTGGATGATGTGTAGCCGACACCCATCTGTCCCCAAGAGTTTAAACCTACACAGCGAAGCTCGTTATTGGCATCTACCACACAAAGAGTCGTCTTTAAATCGAGATCCCTATATGGTGTCATTCCGAAGCCCGCCATGGTTGTGGGGCTGCCATAAGTTCCAGAGCCAGGAACATTTCCCCAACATTTCAATTCGCCGGTTGTAGTAAGGCCGCAGCTGCCATTATATCCCACCACAACTTTTGCATAAGAAGTCGTTCCATCCACAGTCGCTGGATTGGGTTTATTAATAAAAGATGTTCCTTGGCCTGCAGGTAAGTCCATGCCCCAGCAGCGAAGTTGATGAGCCGTCGTAATACCACAAGTTGCCGCTAGACTGGTTGATACAGAAAGGTATTTATAAGAGGAATCAATCAGAACTGGAGTGGTTTGGTTAACAGTAGTTCCATTGCCAACTTGTCCACGACTGTTTGCTCCCCAGCAGTATAAAGACTGAGTGCTATCAATCAAACATTTGGTCTCATAACCGTTAGAGACATAAACAGGTTCGGGACGGACAGCGCCATCGACATCTTTAATTAAAAAACGAGTTTGATAAACTGAAGTGAATCTTAAAGCCGGGGAGTTTGGATAATACAGATTTACTTGCAACCACTTATTAGTAGTGGAGCCTGTGTTATGAATAAGATTGAAATTAACGGTCGCCGTCGTTTGTCCCGCAGGAATGGTCACGGATCCCGCAGTTAAATCATGGTCCACTCCCGTAAGAGCTGTACCGACAATACGATAATAGATTTTTGCCGCATAAGGTTTCGTTGCGGACATGGTGATATTAAAGGACTGCGTGGCGCCGTCATCTTCGTTGACCAAGGTTTCTTTTTTATTGATTGAGACATCGCTGGGAACATTGTCGTAGTAAGTCGTCGTTGCTGCAATCGCCGTATTTGGTAAGTTCACATTGTTGGTCACCTTTCCTGCTGCTAAAGCCACAACCACAGGTCCTGTTCCGAAGGGAATAACTTTGAGTGTAAAGGTTTTGTTATCAGATGTCGTCAGTTGACCAAAGCTATTACTCCAGTTTGTTGCAGTAAAGCTTGTCGACGTCAGTCCATTTACGACTTCATTAAAGCGAATTGTGAATGTCGTCGGAGATTCAAATACATAATCTCCCGCGTCCGCGGTAATTGTGCCCACTGGAGGAGTCGTATCATATTCACTGCTCACGGTATTCGACGCCACATTGGTGTTGCCAGCCGCGTCTTGTAAAGCACCGGCAGAAACAACTGCAGAGAACGGTCCTTCAACAATGGGAGTGATGGAAAGAGTGTAGGATATGCCTGATCCAGAAATAGATGCGGTGGCATTCGTCAAAGTCACTTTGGTCAAATTGAAAGTCACGGCCTCACTTAAAGTGACAGTGACTGAGCGAGGAGGATTTCCGACATTACCACCTGTATAAGCTGGAATTGCTGACAACGTGACAGTGGGAGCTGTCGTATCATAAGTAAAGCCTAATGTAGCTGAAGCGGTGTTGGCTCTTCCGGCGAGATCTTCAAAAGTTCCCACATCCACTGTTGCAGACACCGCACCCTGTCCGCTGGGAGTCAGATCTGCTGTATAATGAGTCTCATCGACCTTAGTGAAATTTGAAAGTGTTCCATTCACCGCAGTGATGTCGCCAACAACAAATCCAGTCACAGCTTCAGAGAATGTAAAGCTCAAGGGAATCGGAGAAATATGGGTGTTGCTCGCAGAAGACGATAAGATCACGACCGTTGGAACGGCGGAGTCGTATATGCTGGTTTCTGTGCTGGATGCTTGAGAGGTATTGCCCCATTTATCGGTGGCCGCGCTGTCTTTAACTTGCAGTGAATAAGAACCTTGTGCTGTGGGATACAACGTAACGATATAGCTTGCGCCGACACCGGTGATGATCGCAGTGGCATTCGTTAAGTTGAGATCCGCCGTTGTGAAGCCGGTAACAGACTCGCTGAATGTCACTGTGACATCGACTGACGTTGCGCTACTCCAAGTGGGCAGTGAACTCAAAGTGACTGTCGGGCGAATATTGTTGTAATCAGTAGAGAATGTGCTCGTTTCTGTGTTTGCGAGTCCCAGAGTGTCTTCGTAAGCGCCTGCCGCGATATTTAGACTCACAGCTCCTACGGCGGTAGGTGTTACCGTCGCCGTAGAGTGAGTATCGTCAACTTTCGTTAATGCACTCATCGTTCCGTTAGTCACAGACACATCAGCGGTTGTGAAGTTCGCAACTGCCTCAGATGTTGTGAAGGTCACAGGAATAGATGACAAGTTTGTGTAACTTCCCGCAGTGGAAGAAATCGTAAGAGTGGGTGCCGCTTGGTTGTATTGCCAAGACACCCTATTTGAAACTGTGTTTTTGTTGCCCGCTTTGTCGGGAACGACATCTGCTGGCAGCGTGATGCTCACATCACCTTCAGCAGTAGCTTTCATATGAATGGTAAAATTTTGTCCTGATCCAGTGATGGACGTGATGGTCCCGTTTGTGACATTGAATGCAGAAGCGGGCAAGCTCGGCAAATCTTCATCTGATTGGAAAGAGATGCTGACCGCATCTGTGTTTGAAAGAGAACCGAAAGTTCCACTGATTGTGACTTGCGGTTTGGCGCGGTCCATGGTTACGGAGAGGGCATCGGTGGCCACACTGGACGCGCCGTTGGATCCAAGCAGCGTGCGAATCGAAACCACGCCATCAGAAGTTGGGTCGACCATGATGTCGAAGTGCCCCGGCGATGTTTCCGTAATAGAGAGAATGGTACCGTTGGTAACATTAAAATCACCCTGTGTTGGGATGACTCCAGAATTCAGGTTGTCGATAAATTGAACCGGCCATGGGTGAACGTTCGTATAGCCGGTGTAAAGTGAAGTTAATGTAAAATCAGTCGGCTGAGTCGACGCATTCCCTGAAATCGATAATTTCAGGGAACACGCACTCATAAATAATACAGTTAGAAGGCAAAAACATACAAAAACTAACTTGATCATCTGTCTCACTATTCGGCAAAAAACGGAGAAGTATTAGGTAGTTAATCTGATTTTGCGACTCCATTCACATTATTGGAGTCAGCAATTAATTTGCTTGGTGACAGGATCTGTAATAAGTACGCTTTAATATGACTCATAAAGAAGCCCAAAAGTTTACGGATCTCACGCATTTCTTTAACCAGATCTTTCTGGCAAAGAAGGCGAAAAATCCTAAATACTCAATGCGTGCGTTTGCTCGTGATCTGTCCCTTACACAAGGTCGCTTGTGGGAGTTGATCCACGGTCGTTATGTTCCAGGCACAAAAGTTACCGAGCGTATTTCTGAAGTTTTGCGTTTGTCTGAAGAAGACAAAGCACAACTTAATCAGCTGGTGAGTTTAGCGAAGGATACGCCGACGCCGACATTGCGTGAGTTGAAGACCGATGAGTTTGCGTTGATTTCTGATTGGGAACACTTTGCGATTATCAATCTCTTAGGTACAAAAGATAGCAAGTCCTGTGTTGAGTGGATTGCGAAACGTTTGAGTATTTCTGTTTTGCAAGCAGAGGGTGCAGTTCAGCGTCTTCTGGATGCTGGGTTGTTAGTGCAAACTGATAAAGGCTTGACGCCAAGTTTTGCCAACGTTTCGACGGAGAACGAAATCCCGTCGCCAGTTTTGCGTGAGTCGCAAAGACAAGTGATTGTGCAATCACTAGATTCCTTGCAACGTGATTCTGTGGATGTGCGTAGCATCACTTCAGTCACTTTCCCTGCAAATATTAAAAATCTGCCTAAAGCAAAAAAGCTGATTTCAGAATTCTCTGCACGTATGGCGGAGTTGATGGAAAAAGGGGATCGCACAGAAGTTTACAACTTGGCTGTGCAACTTGTGCCGGTAACGGCGTCAGCGTCTGCAAATTAGGACTGGTGGAGTATATGAAAAAGCATTTAAGCATTCTGTTCGTTCTTGTAAGCTTAATTCCTGCAATCTCTCTGGCGTGGACTTCACGCGGTAACGGCGGCAATGTTGTCGTCTGCGGCGATAAAATCAGTGGTTTTTACGATCGCATTGAGCTTGAGCTTCGTTATTCGGGATTGGTTGATAAAACCGATATCAGAGAATTTCCGCATTTTAAATACAGCGTCTATCCACAACAGGTCGCTTTTGATTATCTTCAAAGATTAAAAAGCATCAACGAGAGTCTTTATCAGGAACTTGTGGGTTATGTTGCTACTTTTTACGTGCAGGCCGTTTTCGTAAATGGCTACTTCCCAAAATCTATCGATGATTCTGGTGTGGCTGTAGTTCCAGAGGCAAATTGTACATTGGAGCAAGTTATTGTTCAAAAGCGCGTGTTCATGCCTACGAACACGCTTTACACGATTTCTGTGAAGTACTGGGATTCGCTGTCTTTGACGGATCAAGCAGCGGCGATTTTACACGAAGTAATTTATCGGGCTGTTTTGACAAGATACCCAGAGGCAGGCTCTTCAGAAGGTGTGCGTGTTTTGAACTCATTGATTCTGTCGAACCATCTTAAGAATATTGATCCAACTCGTGTGAATTCTTTTATTGAGGCCCTTCTTCAAGGACAAGACACGCCTTCTATTGATTACTAGGGATGTTTCTGGCGATACCCTGTCAGCCACTCTGTTGCAAAGACAACAAGTGCGGTGGCAGGGAAGAGTATTCCCACGAGGGTTGTCATAACCCAACCACCTTGAGCATAAGACCAGGCACCCGCATAAGACCCCAAAGCTCCACCAACAAAGATTACGGCGATGTACAGTCCATTTAAGCGACCGCGGAATTCAGGGCTCAAAGAGAAGATCGCTCGTTGTCCTAAAACCAAAGTAGCTGTAATGCCTGCATCGAGCAAAATGGCAGAGAGTACCAAGATAGCCAAGGCCGCGTAAGATCCCGGCTCAAGAATATGAGTCACTGCAAACGAAGCAATCGCTGAGAGCATCGCCACAGCTGTAGCAGGGCGACTGAATCCATTGTCAGCCATGCGACCAGCAAAGGGCGCAGAGATCGCTCCTGCGACACCAGCAAACGCAAATACGGCGATGGCTGACTGACTCAAGTGATAAGTTGAACTCATCAAGTACATCGGAATTGCGGTCCAAAACAAAGAGAACGCACCAAACATACATGCCTGATAGAAAGCTCTTCGGCGCAGAACTGCCGTATGGATCAGCAATTTTCCCATGGACGCTAAAAGATCTTGATAGCGCAGATTTGTATTATGCAGAGGTTGGCGTGGTGGTAAGCGTTTGGCTAAAATCACTCCCAACAAGATCATCAGAATCGCCGAGAGGAAAAAGACTGCGTGCCAAGAAATCAAATCCGTTAGCAAGCTTGAAATAGGACGAGAAAGCATAATTCCTAACATCAAACCACTCATCAAGCTGCCCACCACGTGACCACGATGAGATTCCGCAGTCATGTGTGAAGCGTATGGCACAATAATTTGAACTGAAGATGTTCCGATACCTAATAAGAGGGCGGCAATAAAATAAGGAATGACTTGCGTAGTGAAGGTTAAAGCCAATAGCGCCACGACCGCCAGAGTGATCAAACTCAGAATAAGTTTTTTATTTTCTAGCAGGTCTCCAAGGGGAACTAAGAACAAGACGCCCAAGCCGTAGCCAACTTGTGTCAGCGTGACGACGAGTCCCGCTGAAGAAGTGGGAATACCTAACGCCTGACTGATCATCGCGACCAGAGGTTGAGCATAATAAAGATTGGCGGCGATAATGCCGACAGCTAGGCCCAATAATAGTGTGAGAGTTTTAGCGGGAACAGTGGGTGTTGCTTCAGATTGATTCACGGGAAGGCTCCTAATGTTCGATAGCCATCGAACATTAACTATTTATACGCCGGTCTTGTAATTATGCAAGATGAATGTTAGATATTTATCTAACAATGGATATCACTCTGCATCCGAAACTTAAAGATGTCACTTTTGAACAGGTCTTAAAAGCCCTGGGTGATCCCGTGCGCATTTCTGCGATCAAACAGCTTTTAGCTATGGATGGAGAGGAAAAAGTGTGCGGGACTTTTGATTATTCCGTGACCAAAGCGACGTTCTCTCATCATTTAAAAATCCTGCGCGAGGCGGGATTAATCCGCTTCCGAGAGGAAGGAACCCGCCGCTATATCTCGTTGCGAATGGCCGAAGTGAAGAAACGCTTTCCTGGTCTGATGGAAATGCTCGAAAAAGACCTTTGATGCATTGAGTCTTTGGTCTTTTCGAGGTCCTGAAAGGGTGCAAGATCAGGGAAAACCTGATAAATCTTAAGGACCTATGACAAATGCAAACAGCACCCGCACCAATCCGTATACACCTGTAAAACCTGATGTCCAACTTGCGAAGCAAGAAGAAGGCATTCTTGATTTCTGGGATCAGCAAAAGATTTTCCAACAATCGCTGGATCCAAAAGGTAAAAAAACTTACAGCTTCTACGATGGACCTCCGTTTGCGACGGGGCTTCCACACTATGGTCACTTGCTTGCCGGGGTTTTGAAAGACGTTGTTCCTCGTTATTGGACAATGAAAGGCTACACAGTGCCACGTCGTTTCGGTTGGGACTGCCATGGTCTTCCGGTTGAGTATGAAATCAACAAGACTCACAAAATCGAAAGTCGTAAAGACGTTTTCAAAATGGGTGTGGCTGAATACAACGATGCTTGCCGTTCGATTGTGAAGCGTTACTCAACAGAGTGGAAAACAACTGTTCGTCGCGTAGGTCGTTGGGTGGATATGGAAAATCCATATTTCACGATGGACGTATCTTTCATGCAGTCGGTATGGTGGGTATTCCAAGAGCTTTTCAAAAAAGGTTTGATCTATGAAGGCTACAAAGTCGTCCCTTACTCTGTAGGGATCTCAACGTCGCTTTCAAACTTTGAAGCGAACCAAAACTATAAAATGGTTCAAGACCCTGCGATCACAGTGATGTTTAAGTTGATCAATCAACCTGACACGGCGGTGATGGCGTGGACGACGACTCCATGGACGCTTCCTTCGAACTTGGCGTTGGCAGTAGGTCCTGAGATGGACTACGTAAAAGTTCAGGAAAAAGCCACAGGTCGCAAATTAATCTTAGCGCAAGCCTTGCTTCCATCTGTGTTTAAGAAACCAGATGAAGAAGTTGAGGTTTTGCAAATGATGAAAGGTGCAGAGCTTGTAGGGCTGACTTACGAACCTCTCTTCCCTTACTTCGGCGATCGCGCTGAAAAAGGCGCCTTCCGTATAATCTCTTCTGATCACGTGACAACGGACAGCGGTACCGGGGTGGTGCACATGGCTCCAGCCTTCGGTGAGGAAGACTACTATGCCTGCGCTAAAGCTGGCATCCCGATGGTAAACCCTGTCGATGATGACGGTATGTTCACAGCGGAAGTTCCGGACTATCAAGGCAAGCGTGTTAAAGAAGCAGATAAAGATATTATCGCGGCTTTAAAAGCTAAAGGGAACTTATTCAAACAAGATACGATCCAACATAGTTATCCATTCTGTTATCGTTCAGATACGCCGCTGATCTATCGTGCGGTGTCTTCATGGTTCGTTGCGGTTGAAAAAATCAAAGAGCAATTGATCGCGAACAACAAGCAAACAGCTTGGGTTCCAGATCATCTTCGTGATGGACGTTTTGGAAATTGGCTTGAAGGCGCTCGTGATTGGGCGATCTCTCGTAATCGTTTCTGGGGTACACCGCTGCCAATTTGGAGAAATACAGAAGGTGAAGTGATCTGTGTCGGATCTCGCGCGGAACTAGAAAAACTTTCTGGTCAAAAGATTGAAGATCTTCATATCGAGTTCGTGGATAAGATCACCATCCCGTCGCCAACGGGTAAATCACCATTGAAACGCGTTGATGGCGTTTTGGACTGCTGGTTTGAGTCCGGCTCTATGCCATACGCTCAGTGGGGTTATCCTGAAACTTCAGTAGAAGATTTCAAGAAAGCTTTCCCGGCTGATTTCATCGCGGAAGGTTTGGATCAAACTCGTGGTTGGTTCTATACTCTTTCAATTATTGGTACAGCATTGTTCAATCAAGCGCCGTTCAAAAACGTCGTCGTAAACGGTTTGGTTCTGGCTGAAGACGGTCGTAAGATGTCTAAGTCTTTGAAGAACTACCCAGATCCAATGGAAGTGTTGAATCAACACGGTGCCGATGCTCTTCGCCTGTACTTGATCGATTCTCCTGTGGTTAAAGCTCAAGAATTGAAATTCTCTGAAAAAGGCGTGTACGACATCGTTCGTAAGATCTTGCTCAGATGGTGGAACTCTTATTCGTTCTTTGCAAACTACGCGAACATCGATGGCTTCGTGCCAAAAGGTGACGCGAAAAAATCTCCAAACATTTTGGACCAATGGGTTCTTTCTCGTTTGAACGGTTTGATCGCAAACACGCATAAAGAGATGGATGCGTACCGCTTGTACAATGTAGTTCCACATCTTCTGCAATTCATCGAAGATTTGACGAACACGTACATCCGCTTCAACAGAAGCTTGTTCTGGCAAGATAGTATGCCGGAAACAAAACGCTACGCTTACGAGACTTTGCATGAAGTGCTTGTGACGTTGGCGCGTTTGATGGCTCCATTTGCGCCGTTCATGTCAGAAGTGACTTACAAAAATTTGGCGCAAGTGTTGTCTGATAAAAAAGACTCTGTGCATTTGGAATCTTTCCCAATTGCGGATCTTTCAATGCTTCGTCCTGATCTGGAAGAAGCTGTGAAAGCCATGGATACTCTTGTGACTTTGGGACGTAATCACCGCGAGAAGATCGCTGTGAAAGCGAAAATCCCACTCAATGAGATCAAGATCATCCACAGAAATCCAGAGCTTCTAAAAACTCTGCAAATGTTCGAACACTTGTTCATCGATGAATTGAACTTCCGTAAAGTTGTTTACAACTCTAACGAAGACCAATTCGTCCAAGTCACTGCAAAAGCGAACTTCCCAGTTTTGGGTAAACGCCTGGGACCTAAGATGAAAGCAGTGAGTGGCGCGATCATGAAGTTGGATCTAGCTTCGATCTTGAAACTTGAAAACGGTGAAACGATTCAAGTGGAAGGTGAAGACATCCAATTGGCCGACGTAGAAATCCGTCGTGCTCCAAAAGGTGACAATGCGAACCTAGCAGTTCATCAAGTGGTATCGATTGAAGTCGATCCAACAGTCACGCCTGAACAAGAGCGTGAAGGTTTGGCTCGTGAAATCATGCGTAAGATCCAAGTAGCGCGCAAAACCGCAGACTTCAAACTAGACGACAAAATCACTCTAGAAATCGCTTGCGGCGGCGCTTTGCTTGAAGCCTTGAACGCCCACAAAGAAATGATCACCGCCGAAACTCTGACAAAAACGTTGAACATCTTACCTCTAACATCAGAGCCAAAAGGTGCGCACACAGAAACCTCAGACATCGACGGCGAAGCAATAAAAATCGGCGTGCAAAACTAAAAGGTACGCCGTACCTTTGGGGGTGCGGCGCGCAAAGAGACAGGATCTAGCACTTTATGCAAAAGCATGGCGAGAATTTTGAGTTTTCAGCAATCGGAGTCGTGAAGACGCCGTTTCATGATAAGTTCGGAATTCCTCGTCAGCCGGGTTTAGTTTCTGAAGCTAAAGGGGTGATAAAGTTGCATCCCGATCCGGATCTCAAGACAGCTCTTCGCAGTCTTGAAGAGTTTAGTCATCTGTGGATAGTTTTCGTATTCCACGAGCACGGCGGCAAAAACTGGAAGCCGAGCATTCGTCCACCACGTCTTGGTGGAAACCGCAAAGTCGGCGTTCTGGCGTCGCGTTCTCCACATCGTCCAAATCCCATTGGTCTTTCTGCAGTAACCTTAGAGAAAATCGATTTAGAAGCTCCCGGTGGTCCTGAAATTCATGTGGGTGGCGTAGATCTTCTTGATGGCACTCCAGTGCTTGATATTAAGCCCTACATTCCCTATGCAGACTCAATCCCTGATGCGAATGCAGGTTGGGCTTCAGAGGCCATTGAACGCTATCCTGTGAAGTTTACGGATGAAGCGGAAAGCGCAATTAAAAAGCGCGATCCCACAGGCGAAAAGAACCTGCGCGCACTGATCATTCAAGTTCTAGAGCTTGATCCTCGTCCAGCTTTTAAGAAACGACAAAACCCAGTGACAGATCCAGCCCACTGGGGAAGTCGTTATGGTTTTGATATGCTAGGTAGCGATGTGAAGTACGAACTGCAAGACGGCTGTTTCGTCGTTTACGCTGTCGTTTAGTAGTAATCGCTCAGGCGATCTTCCAAATAATGAAGAGCATAGTCATAATTCCAAAAATAGGAATGCTCTGATGTTACGTTGTCCTCATGATTCAAATACATTGCGAACGTCGAATAGTCTTTAGCCATACGAACGCCAGCTTCTGCAACATCGGGATTTGCTGTTTGTAAAAGACGGGATTCCTTTTGGTCCAAGATGTTCTTCATGCACTCCGAAGTATCTTCAAGAGATTGCCCTTGGCAAAGTTCATCAATACGTTGGAAGGGACGAGTGGGAAGTACCAGTTGAGAAGAATCCACATCGGGAATCAGCATCAGGTTGTGAGCAAGCTCAATTCCTTCCGTATAGCGCGCAATCATGCACCCCTCACCATGACCTATACACAATGAGTCCGTAAATTTCGTAAAGCTATAGCTGAAGTTCACAATCGCTCCCGTGAATTGGACAGCTGCCTGTTGGTCTAAACGGGCTTGACCATATTCGATCACTCGAGGCAGGACGTCTTCGGAGATCGCACGCTGAAACTCCGCTCGCAATTGGGCCGAGGTGATTCTGGCAAAGCTGACTTGAGATGAGAAAAACAGGACTAAAGCGATAAGAAATTTCATACATTCTCCTAGAGCATTTATGAATACCGCTCTCCTATAGCGTGCTCAAATTAAATGAATGAAAGGCCCTACTGCTGTGGTACACTTAAATTTCCCTCAAAAGGAGTGAAGATCGTGAAATTGCAAGGCGCTATTAATTTTCGTGATATGGGCGGGACTGTTTCTGTTGAAGGACATCGTCTTAAGAAAAACCATTTCTTCCGTTCTGGCGCGCTTTCAAAACTGACTCCAGAGGATCTGCAAAGTCTGCAAAATCTTTCCATTGTTTATATTATCGATTATCGCGATCCGCGCGAATCAGAATTGGACAAGGATCTTTTGTGGCAAGGCGTGAAGTATGAAAACTGTCCTGCCAATCCCGCAAGTCATCGCATGAGTGCGAACTTGGGTTCGTTCTTCACCACCGAGCATCTTGAAAATGTGCCAGCCCAATACATGGAAGATCTCTATCGCCAGCTGCCGTTTAATAACTCTGCTTATCATCGTATGTTCGCGGTCATGGACTCAATGAATTCTCAGCAAGGCATGCTTCAACATTGTGCCGTGGGTAAAGATCGTACGGGTGTCGGTTGTGCGTTGATGCTTTTGTCTTTGGGAGTTCGTGAAGAAGATGTGATGTCGGAATACCTTCTTACTCAGCAAGGCCTTGAACCTTTCCGCCAAAAGCTGATGAGTCAGTTCGCGGGAGTTCTTTCTAGTAAAGCGATGGACCGCTTCCAGTACATGATGGGGGCCCACGAGAGCTTCCTTAATGCGGCACTGACAGAGATCCGTAAGCAGGCGGGAACAGTGGATAAATTCCTTGAATCCGAATATGGAATTACGGCTCAACGTAAAGAGGCATGGCTTCAGAAGTTCTTCGAATAGTGAAAAAAGTGGAAAAGCCGTAACATTTGTTAAATTACTCGAAGAATCCTTAAAAAAGGGGCGACTTTTTTATCTGATCGCGATAGGGACAGGGCATTCATAAAAAGGATAAAGCCATGAAATCTATCGTTTTTGCTATCGCGATGTTGT
>JAGIAF010000280.1 GCA_017745015.1 Bdellovibrio sp.
AATCCGGACAGGGCCACGAGCGAAATGAACATGAAAATTTGACTGATTTTCATTGTTAAAACCTCCACAGAAAATTCCTATTTATTTTAGGTAAAAGCCGCAATACAGGGAATCTGATTATTGTCAGTTTGAGTGTGAAGAAGTTTTCAAATCCAGCCGTGTCTTTCATTCTGGTCAGAGCCATGGAGGTAGAGTCGTGAATAAAATTATAGTGAGTGCGTTTTTACTATTGGGGATTTGTACGGCCCGCGCCGAAGTGTCTACGGATGATATGAATAATTCCAACAATCCATTGACGCCCATGGCGGCGATCAATCTTCATGACTATATTGCTTCGTCTGTCTTTGGGACTGATGACACGCTTAATACATTTTATTTGCGCGCTGCCATGCCTTGGATGGCGGGTGGTTTGCCACAGCTTGCGCGGATGACGATTCCTTATCAAACGGTTCCTGACAGTACGGGTGATAAAGTCAGTGGCGTTGGTGATATCAGTGTCTTTGACGTGTTCCTCATGAAGGCGGGCTCTCTTGAGTTGGGCGTGGGCCCACTCTTTGTATTCCCAACAGCGTCTGAAGATGCCACTGGGGCTGGCAAAATGCAATTGGGCGCGGCCGGTGTTCTTATGTCTCCGCATACGTGGGGGCTTTTAGGTGCTCTGATCACATATCAACATGATGTTGCGGGTGACAGCGATCGTCCTACACAGAATATTGCTACGGCACAGCCCTTCTTTATCTACAATTTATGCAAAGCTTATTACGTCAGATCTGCAGGCATTTGGTATTTCAATTGGGAGACAGGTGACTACTATATTCCAATCGGATTCGGTGCCGGTAAAGTTTGGAAAACCGACGGTGGAACAACAATCAATGCCTTTGTTGAGCCGCAATGGACTGTGGCCCATGAAGGAATTTACGTTCCTAATTATCAAACCTTCGTGGGGCTGAACTTTCAGTTTCCATTAAAGTAGTTTTAATAGCTCAGAGTGGATGAGTAAAGAAATCCCATCGTGTCAGAATTCTGACCTCCATAGGCATCGTTCTTGGAGGTCTGCTTATAAAGACCCAAGCTGGCTTCGTAGGTTCGTTTTTTAAATGCAAAGCCAATGCTTGTCAGATAATTTTTTAGTTCGCCATATTGCGAATAGTTGCCGCCCAAAAGCAGATCCGCATTTTCAAGGATATGCATCTGCCATCCTAATGAAACAGCATCGTATTTTATGTCGTCACTGACCTGTTGTTGCGTTGATGGCAATGAGTACTGAGGGGCGTGAGTCCAATCGAAGAGAAGTTGTTGGGAACCAAAGTTCAGCACTTGCCCCAAAGTAAGTCCAAGCAAGGGTTGCGCATGGGGGGTATAACGTTGAAAGACTTCGCTGATCGTTGTCTGCCCTGTGGAAAGGGAACTCGTGTAAACATCTGCTTCAGAATATAGATTGATCGCTCGCCACTGAACTGTGAATCCCAAAGAGTAAGCATCGTTGGCTTTCCACAAGAGTCCTGGATTCAAAACAATATAGTTTTCCTCTTGCATGACTCGTTGAGTGAAGGTGGAAGCTGTACCAGCGCTTTCGGTGTTCGACACCAACCCGCTGTTCATCTCTGACCAACTCATCCCAATTGAAAATCCCCAAGCGAAGTTGTTGGTGAGCATCCCGCCATAAGAGATTCCGGCAATGGCGGCTTGCCTTTGAATTTCTTGAGTGTAGCTAGTAGTGGAGTCATTGACGCGAAAGTAGTCGATCCAATTTACAGGATAAGAATAATAAAGTCCCATATGCAGATCGTCTTCGATAGAAAAGATCGCCGAGGTCAGCAGTGTTGTGGATTTTAACGAGCCCGTGTTGCGCGAAAAGACGGTGCCGTCCAGCTCTTGATAAGAGATCCCCGTACCTGACAGAGAAATCGAAACGTCATGACTGCAGAAGCCAATACCTGCGGGATTGTATATGGCACTTCCTGAGGAGCAAACCAAGGCAGAGCCGGCATTTCCCAGAAAGGCCTCGCGATGTCCTACCGGGGAAGTGAAGAGGGAGGCTCGACAAAGAAAAGGCCCAAGGAGAACTAAGACGAAGCTTAGGATTTTCATCCTTGGGTCCTTTCGCCACTAATCCAACGAGATCATCAAGTTAAGACCCGCAGATTTATAATCAGCAAGTCCTTTTGCGACTGAGCCATTGTATCCATCAAAGTAAAGATTCAAACCCCAACGTGGATTGAACTTAAAGATACCACCTAGCACAAATGGAAAATTCGGGGTGTCAACGCTTGAAACTTTGCAATTCGGATTTCCGCTACAAGAACTTGAGACATTGATGGAAGCGATAAAGCCCAGGTAAACGCCAAACTTTTCGTTGGGCTTAAAGAGAATCTCCAGCGGAATATCGATGTAATCTAAATTCCATGCGATGGTGGCGCCAGTGGCATCGGTCTCTGATTCAATGGGTCTTTGAGTGTAGTAAAGACCTGTGCGGAAATGTGCGACTTGGCCTTCCAGCGGCATATGGAAAAAGGCGCCCCCTTGAAAACCCGTGCGCGGATTTGAAGAAATACCTGGACCATAGACATCACCGGATTGTTGGCGAACCCCCAATTCCAAACCGTAATCCATAGCCGCTTGGCTGTGAGCGCTGATACCTAAAGTAATTGCCAAAAACAAAACGATCTTCTTCATAGAGTCTCCTTGTTATTATTTTTCTGAATTTAAATCCTAACGACGGAAGCCGCCGCCACCGCCGCGGAACCCTCCACCACCAGCGCGCATTCCACCTCGCAGATAATTGGAATCAGGGGCGCGATCCATTTCACGTCCTGTGGGAGCACGAGATGGCATTTGCTCTGGAGCACGGGCCGTGTGGGCACGTTCAAGTTCGCCGACATTATTTTTCGCGTTCACTGGGTCCCAAGTGTTGGGACCGGAGTATTTCTGCCATTCACCTTTTCCGGTGCGGCGATAAACACTGCCGTCATGACCGGCATAAACAGTATCGCTTCCGTGGGCTCTGGCAAATTTGGTATTACCGACCGTGTTCACGTTCATCCCGCCATAAGGACCGGTGATGACCGTGTGTTTGCCCCAGTTCGTATAATAGTTTTTTACATTGATATTGACGTACGAGCCGCCCCAGCAACAGGAGCCCCAACCCCAAGGATACATCACTGCACCCATTGTGAAGCCCATGAAGAATCCGTCATTATAACCCCAACCATATCCTACGCCGAATCCGTATGTGTAAGGAGGAGGGTACCATGCAGAAGCGGTGACATAAGTGGCGTATGTATAACCAGTGCCATAGACAATCGTTCCATCAGCAGAGACGAATGTTCCATGGTAGCCAGGTGTATAGCCGACAACGACATAGTCCGCACTGGTGCTGTAGATACGCACATAGGTCACATAGTACAGAGGTGAGGATGTTGGAATTTGATAAATCTGATCAGGCACAGCGATCGCGACACTCCAAGGCCCGGTATCAGATTTCGAAGTGAACCACACGCCATCTTGAACGGCATAGAATTGATCATTGCTGACTTTGATCAAAGGCGTATTGCAGTTTTCTGCGTATTCCAACGAAGTGCCAGAAATTTTATCCCACTTTGCCTTGCCATCACAGATGATGTTTTTAGGTTTTAAATTTCTAGGAACTTGGGCCGTCTGAGGAATTTGGCTGGCAATCACAGCTTCTTTCGCTTGAGGAGTGCCAGGTACAGAAACCAGAACTTCTGCCACCGGACTTGTCACCGGGATTTTTGCAAAGTCCTTTGGCAAATCCTTGGCATTGGCATAGCTCCAAGGACCCTGCAGACTGCGACTTGTAAACCAGCGGCCCGAGATCAAGGCATAATAGTTCTGCGAAGAAGATTCTAAGAAAATGGAGTTCGGGGAGTTGGACATATAAAGCAGTCCGGTTTTTTCCACCGCAGAGTATTTTGGTTCGCCTTCACTTTGCAAAAGTTCAGCTGGTTTGGTTGTGACAAAGATTTGTGGCACAACACCTGGAGGATAGATTGTTTTGCCATCTGCCGTACGGCCTTCGAGTGGGTCGATGGTTTTTGCCTTCACCAAATCATCTTTGATCATCACATACTTAGAGGTCGGGGAAGATTTAGAAGGAACAAAGGGGCCTGTCACCGCAGGGGCTTCAAACCATTTGTCCAAGGCCCACAAGTAATAAGGCTTGTCTTTTTGATGAAGAATCAAAGCGCTCGTGTTCATCACACGCTCGACACTTTTTTCTTGAGATGTGGGGCCCAGCACAGGTTCACCGGAAATCAT
>JAGIAF010000281.1 GCA_017745015.1 Bdellovibrio sp.
CTTCTAGCGCATGGTTTTAAAGTCGCGATTTGTGATCAGTTAGAAGATCCAAAACTTGCTAAAGGTATCGTTAAGCGTGGAGTGACTCGTGTTCTGACTCCGGGCATGGTCTATGACTCTGATACACTGGATGGTACAAAGCCGCACTACCTTGTGAGCATTGACGCTGAATCCATCAGCTTCTTGGATTCAACAACGGGTGAGGCGTTCTTCTTTAGATCCGTAAATACATCAGACCTTCTTCGCTTCTTGCAAATCTTGCCAGTGGCGGAAATTGTGATCGCAAAAGAGCATGAATCTTTGATCACAGGTCTAGATGGCATCTTGATCAGTTATCATGAAGAGTTGATGGATGCGGGCAATGACCTATTGGTTAATAAGGCTCCAACTTCTGCAGCAAGATTGCTGAGCTATGTTCGCCAGCTTTCTGGTGATGAGGCTTTGAAAACTCTTTCTCCATTCGTCGAAAGAGATCTTGAGCACCGTCTTGAAGTAACCAGCACAACACTTCGTCATCTAGAAATTTTCTCGACATACAAAGGTGAAGGTTTGGGAAGTTTGTTTCATGCGATCAATCGCACGCAAACTTCAGCGGGCAGCCGTATGCTGCGCCAATGGTTGAGCTTCCCACTTCGTGACGTGAAAGCGATCGAGAATCGTTTGAACTCGGTAGAGTTCTGGCGCAATCATCACCTGGAATTGAAACGCACTCGTCAGATCTTGGGTCAGATGGGCGATATCGAACGCCGCTTGGGCAAGATCTCTCAACCTCAGTGTAACGGTCGTGACTTGCAAGCTTTGGCGGGCAGTGTGCACGCGGGCGTGAGCGCTCTTGAAGTTTATGTTCACGCAACAGGTGGAACTGGTAACTTCGAAGGTCTTCGCGAGTTGGCTTACAAGATCGAGCGCACTCTGGTTGAAGAACCACCTCTAACTACAAAACAAGGTTACTTGATTCGCCAAGGTGTCTCTTCAGAGCTGGATGAGTTGATTGAGCTTTCGACGAATGCGCAAGCCATGGTGGCGCGTATGGAAGCCGATGAAAAAGAAAAAACGGGTATCTCAAGCTTGAAGATCCGTTACAACAACGTCTTCGGTTACTACATCGAAATCACAAACACTCATAAAGACAAAGCTCCAGCGCACTATCAACGTAAGCAAACACTTACGAACGCGGAACGCTATTGCACAGATGAGTTGGTAGAGCTTGAAAGAAAAGTTCTGAGTGCCAACACGAAACGTGCGGATCTTGAGTTTGAATTCTTCGATGCTCTTCGTAAAGAAATCCTGGCTCAATGCCCAGCGCTTTTGACGTTGGCTCATGAGTGTTCCGAGATGGACGTTATCTCAAGCTTGGCTTGGCTAAGTCTTGAAGAGAAATACGCACGTCCTATCTTCACAACTGACGGTTCCATCAAATTGAAAGCCAGCCGTCATCCGGTGGTAGAGCAAACTGTTAAAACAAATTTCGTAGCAAACGATATTGAGCTTCGTCCACATTCTTGCTTGTTGCTGACGGGCCCGAATATGGCCGGTAAATCGACTTTGATGCGTCAAGTGGCGCTCAATGCGATCATGGCCCAAATGGGTTCTTACGTTCCTGCGGATGAGGCGCACTTGCCAGTGTTCGATGCGATCTTCACGCGTATTGGTGCTAGCGACCAGTTGTCTGAAGGTCTTTCAACATTCATGGTTGAGATGACAGAGACTTCGGCGATGTTAAAAAACGCGACGAAGGATTCTTTGGTCATCCTGGATGAAGTCGGTCGTGGTACATCCACATTCGACGGTATGTGTTTGGCGCAATCGATCCTTGAGCACTTGTTGAGTGATGTAAAGGCCTTGACGTTCTTTGCTACTCACTATCATGAATTGACGTTCTTGGATCAAAGCTATGGCCAAATCACAAATGCTCACATGACTGTGGCAGAAAGAAACGGCGAAATCCGTTTCCTACATACCTTGGCGAAGGGTCCAGCTTTGAAATCCTACGGGGTTCAAGTGGCAGAGCTTGCAGGTTTGCCAGCTTCGGTAACAAAGCGTGCGAAAAGCCTTCTTCGTGAAATTGAATCTAAAAAGGTTCAAGCAAGCAGTCAGTTGTCACTTTTGGATACGTTACATAACGATGAACCGATGTACACGGACGCAGCCCCAGTGGTTGTAGATGTGGATCCGGAACTAGCTCGTCAAAGCGAGAAGATGAAGTCCTTGATGGAAGAACTGGCGAAGTTCCCATTGATGCAGACAAGTCCTCTCGAAGTTATGAGCCAAGTCGCAAAATGGAAAGAGCTGGTTGAGCAGGCTTAAATAGTTCGCTATCATTGATGTCAGAGGGACCCTATGGCGAACAAGACCTTTCTGACATCCGAGCAGCTCACTCAAGCCCAAGAGGTTTTAACACCTCCGTTAATGACTCCGGATGGGGATGTTCGCCAGGTTTCTTTTTTCTCCTCTGAAAGTTTCTCTCACTGGTTGGGAGCAAAACTTGAAGAAATGCTAAAGAAGAATCCTGAATGGCGCGAGACCCATCCGATCATGTTGGGATCCTGGGCTCGCGGTGAGCTCAGTCCTAAATCCGATATTGATATTCTTTTCTGTGGCAATGAAACAAAAGTTAAAGAGTTGGTGGATGACATCAATCAGCAGGGTTTGAAGCTGCGCTATCGTATGCCGGCGAATCCCGAAGACTGGACCGAGGGAGTTGAGAGTTTCGATATCCTCGCGCTTCTTAAAGCTAAGCCGTTTACCCCTGAAGGTGCCCGTAAACTCTACGAACAGCAAAAAAGGATCTGGAGTAAAAAGAAAACCTATCGCCGTGTTTTGTTGAAAGCTGTAAAGGACGAACGTAAATCTCGCGAAAAGCGTTTCGATTCCATTACCAATTATCTAGAACCAAACATCAAGTTTGGTCCCGGTGGTCTGCGAGATCTTGAGCAAGGCTTGCAAATCTATGAACTCTTCGCAGAGAGATTTAGAAATCCTGGTCATGCGCTGAATGTCTTAAATTACTATCGTAACTACTTGCTGTCGATTCGTCAGAAGCTTCATTTGGATGGCTATAGTGATATTCTCTCCAGTGGTGCACAGTTTGATATCGCGAAGTGGATGGGCTTTAAAGGTCATAAAGACTTTATGCGCGACTTGCAGAGGGGATTATCCCGTGTGAATTTCTATTCAGACTGGATTATTGAAGTTGCGGATTCTTCAGAAGAGCATCTTAAGAAAATCGAACGCGTTGAGTTTTACAAAGGTCCTGATCTAGTTAAGGCCTTGGAAAAGGATTCAAGCGTTTTAATGCAGAAGAAAGTCCGCGAGGATCTCGATACATTCTTTGATGAACAACAGATCAAGAAGCTCGCTCGTCAGCGCGGTATGGCTCTAGGGGAAATTTTAGATGTTAAAGCTGCTGATGAATTTCTGGTCAGTACATTTAGATCACGTCTTATTGATAAGTTAGTTCCGGAAATTCGGCGTCTGGTGGGGTATGTTCAACATGATCAATATCATCGTTTCACTGCGGACTCCCATATCATGCAGGCCTGTCGTGAGATTAAACGTGTCTTTAAAAAGCCAAAAGAACTAGGCCCGCTGCAATTTGTAGCTAAGAAGCTCACGGCCTATGATTGGAAAGTTCTGACATGGTCTTGTCTTTATCACGATCTTGCCAAAGGCATGGATAGTGATGATCACTCGGATGCGGGTGTGGCTATTGTTCAACGAGATTTCAAAGCCTTTGGTTTTGCGAAATCCTTTACTGATGATGTTAAGTGGATGGTGAAGAATCACCTGGAACTTTCTCAGGCGGCATTTCGAAAAAATCCGAAAGATCCCAAAGTGTGGCAAGAGCTTCGGCAACAGGGCGTTGAAGGCGCCAATCTTTATCGCCTAGCACTGTTCACGGCAGTTGATATTCGTGCAACCAATCCGGAAGCCTGGAATGAATGGAAGTCACAGCTTTTAGCGGATATCGTCGAGAGTTTGGAGTCTAAGAAAGCCCAGGGATATTTCGATTTCTATTCTTTGAAAAAAAAGAAACACTTGGAGATCTCTGGTGAGATCTACGAAGAGTTGGGTCCTGTCTTGGTCGAAAGTATTTCAGCAGCTGAGTTGGTCGAAGATCTTAAATCCGCTGAGAAATCCGAAGAGGCATTGCCACCGAAAATTCTTAAAGGCCACAAGGGCGAAGTGTGGATTCGCTTCCATCAAAAACGCGATCGTAAAGGGATTTTGGCTGATTATGTAGGTCAGCTTTATTCCTTAGGTGTAGGTGTACGCC
>JAGIAF010000282.1 GCA_017745015.1 Bdellovibrio sp.
GAAATTACGGGGAGTCAGGCGTTAAATAACGAAGAAGCTCTTCGACAAATATCTCGGGCTTTAGGTCGACGTATCGTTTATGTTCCGGTAACAGAAATGGCTGCCCGTCACCGTCTGCTTCGTGATGGGGAGAATCCGTGGAGAGCTGAAGCTTACCTAAGCCAGCATCGTGTCGCACGGGAAGGCGGCGCCTCTTTGATTTCGCAAAACAATATGGAACTTCGCAGACGTCCCGCAAGAACTTTTGAAGAGTTTAGTAATGAGATGGTGGAATTTTGGGAATCTCCCCATTTTGATGGTATGCGAGAAATCGATTTCTGATTATAGTATTGAGTATGTTAACTCTGATTCCTCAATCGCAATACAAAATCATGCCTTGGAAGAATGGACTTGGGCAAACCGCGCAAATTCAGATTTTTCCAGAGAAGGCGCAGTTCCCAGATAACTTCACCTGGCGCTTAAGTTCCGCCCTTGTCAAAGCAGATGATCCGTTTTCAAACTTCGAAGGATGTCAGCGTGTTCTTACAGTGGTGGATGGCGCGGGTTTGATTTTGAATGATGCAAAGCTACTTCCTGGTAAAGTCATCTATTTTTCGGGCGAGGACAGCATTTACTGCAAGTTGATTGATGGAGAAGTATTGGATCTTGGAGTGATTTGGAAGCCCGACCTTGTTTCGGTCACACTCTCTCATCGTTTTGTTGAACAGCGTGAAGTGATCGACCTTTCTTTGAAGGGAGTTCACTTCGCCTGCGTCACTAGTGGGGTGGTCAGGGTGGGCGAGGTAAAAGTCCAGGCGCGAGACACGATAAAGATTGAACAAGTCGAGCAAATTATTATTGAGCCTGATGGTTTACAAAGTTCAGTCGCTTTGATTTCCATTGTTCCTGTATTGTAGCAACTCCAATATGAGTCTGTGACACCTGCATTTCTCTTAAGAATAATCAATCATACAAGATTGTTTGTTTGGAGGGAGCATGAATTGGTTTGTTGCACAATTGCGCGCGCATCCTGAACTCGCATTTTTCTTGACCATTGGTATTGGCTATTTCATCGGAAAACTGAAGGTCGGTTACTTTCAATTGGGATCTGTAACAGGAACTCTTTTGACGGGTGTATTGATTGGTCAATTAGGAATTAATATCGGACCCGAGGCTAAAGCGATTTTCTTTCTGATGTTCCTCTTCGCGGTCGGTTATAAAGTGGGTCCGCAATTCATTCAAGGCTTGAAAAAGGATGGTTTGCCGCAAGTTATTTTTTCTGCGGTAGTCTGTGTTGGTGGTTTGCTTGTGGCGTTTGCCGCCGCAAAAATTATGGGTTACGACTTAGGTTACTCTACTGGGTTACTTGCTGGAGCTCTGACTCAGTCAGCGGTAATCGGTGTGGGGCAAGATACTATCAATAGTCTTCCGCAGTTGAGTACTGAACTGAAAACTCAGTATAACAACTCTATTCCGATCGCTTATGCTGTGACGTACATTTTCGGTACGGTGGTTTTTGCATGGTTCTTCGCAAGCCTTGGTCCAAAGCTTTTGCGAATTGATCTTGTCAAAGAGTGTAAAGACTATGAAGCCAAGCTCGGCGAAAAAATGGAAGACGCCGGTATTATGTCTGCAATGCAGGCCAATGCGGTACGTACCTACAAAGTCGGTAAAGGTGCCTGGGCGAATAAGAAGATTTCTGATCTCGAAGCTTCTTTCGCACCGACACCAGCCTTCGTTACTCGCATGAGACATGAGGGCAAGATCATTGATCCTAATGGGAATGTCGTCATCAGTCCTGGCGATACCATTGTGATTGGATCAAAAAGTAAAGATCTAGTTCTACATGAGGATGAGATCGGCGAAGAGGTTTATGACGAAGAGCTTATGAACTTCAATCTCGAAATCCTTGATGTGGTTATGACCAATAAGGAATTTCTGGGTAAGACGGTCGCTGAGATTATTAAAGAAAAAGGTTCAAACTTCCGTCGCAATGTCATTGTCAGAAAAGTCACACGTATCGGTCATGAGTTGCCGATTCAAGCTAATTTAACTTTGCAGGCTGGCGACGTGGTGACCCTTGTCGGAAAACTCGAAGATGTCGAACGCGTTTCTAAAATGATCGGAACTCCAGAGCATCCTACAAACATGTCAGATATGGTTTTTGTGGGATTAGGTATCGTTCTTGGGGGGCTTGTGGGTTTGCTATCCTTTAAGGTCGGCAATATTCCACTCAGTTTGAGTACTAGTGGTGGCGCTTTGATTGCCGGACTTCTGATGTCTTATTGGCGTGCTACGAAACCTACGTTCGGTCTAATTCCTTCGGCAGCGCTATGGATTTTAGATTCCGTGGGTCTCTGTGCTTTTGTGGGGATCGTGGGATTAGTCTCTGGCCCGGGGTTCGTTGAAGGTATCAAGTCTGTTGGTATCAGTTTGCTGTTCGTTGGTATAGGAGTGACTTTTGTGACTTCGGCGATTGCGGTCTATGTCGGAAAGTACATCTTCAAATTTCATCCAGCAATTCTATTCGGAGCTTGTGCTGGTTCCATGACGACCACTGCAGCGTTGGGGGCAATTCAGGAATCCGCAAAAAGTAAAGTTCCAGTTCTGGGTTATACAATTACCTACGCTGTCGCCAACACCCTTAAAACAATCTGGGGTGCCGTCATTGTCTTTATGTTGATCAAATAAAAAAGTAAAAGGAGTTTCCCATGTCTCTTAAAAGTACGACGTTGAAAACACCGCGAGCGATGCAAAAGAAACTTGCGGCATTAAGCCCTTTCGAATTGAAAGATAGTCTGATTTCATTAGCGGCGGATAGCTCTAAGGCCAGTACGCGGCAGATGCTCAACGCGGGGAGAGGAAATCCTAACTGGATTGCGACGACACCTCGAGAAGCTTTTTTCTCTTTAGGGCAATTTGCGCTCCAAGAATCTCGTCGAGTGTGGGAAGAGCCGGGATTGGGTGGTATGCCTGCGAAAACAGGTATTGCCCAACGACTGAATCAATATCTTGAGAAGCATCCCAACTTGCCGGCTCGCGACTTCCTTCGCGATATGTTGTTGTTTGGGACAAGCCATTTCAAATTTCAGCCGGATGCCTTTATTCATGAGATCGTCGATGGAATTATTGGAGATAATTATCCGGTTCCAGATAGGATCATGAAGCACAATGAGCGCATTGTGCAGGCGTACCTTGATAAAGAGATGTGCGATGAGCGACCGCCGAAGGGACAGTTTGATCTCTTTGCGGTGGAAGGCGGTACCGCAGCCATGTGCTATATTTTTGATTCTCTCATGCAAAATGGACTTCTTAAAAAAGGGGATGGCATTGCTCTAGCAACGCCGACGTTCACTCCTTACATTGAGATTCCAGAACTTGAACGCTACAGCTTTAAAGTCACTCATATTGAGGCGGACGAGTTGGATCCGCAAACAAGTCGTCATACATGGCAATACTCCGATAAAGAGATTGATAAGCTTTTAAATCCAAAAATTAAAGCATTGTTCCTGGTGAATCCGAGTAATCCTCCTTCTGTGGCAGTCTCGCCAAAAATTATGAAGAGAATCGTGCAGATTGTGAAAACAAAACGTCCGGATTTAATTATCATCACTGACGACGTTTATGGGACCTTCGTGCCGGGATTTAGATCCATTATGGCGGAGCTTCCGCAGAATACGATCGGTGTGTATTCATTCTCAAAATATTTCGGTTGTACGGGATGGCGCCTTGGCGTGATCGCAATTCACGAACGAAATATTTTTGATGCCATGATCGCAAAACAGCCAGCTGCACAGAAAAAGAAAATGCGTGAACGCTATGGTTCACTGACGTTGGAGCCTGACAAAATCAAATTCATCGATCGCATGGTGGCAGATAGCAGACAAGTGGCTTTAAATCACACGGCCGGGTTGTCGTTACCGCAACAAGTACAAATGACATTGTTCTCATTGTCGGCATTGATGGATAAATCAGATAACTATAAGAATCTCACGCAAGAGATTGTTCAGCGTCGCTATCGCACATTGTGGCGCGGTCTGGGAATGCCAATTCTTCCGGATAAGTTGCGCGCGGGATACTACTGCGAAGTGGATCTCATGTTGTGGGCGGAAGAAAATTACGGTCCGGAGTTCGCGAAGTTCTTGAAAACAAATTATGAACCAGTGGACCTTCTTTTCCGCCTGGCAGAAAAGACCTCCATTGTCTTGATGGATGGTGGTGGCTTTGCAGGACCCAAATGGTCTGTGCGGGTTTCTTTGGCGAATCTTGATGATTCAGCC
>JAGIAF010000283.1 GCA_017745015.1 Bdellovibrio sp.
CTGCACCGAATGTAAAATTCTTGGGCGTATTGCCAGAAGACGTTAAAAAATACGATCTTCCTCACTACAAAGTGAAAGAATCTGATCCAGCTGAAGCCCGCGCTTTGAAAAAAGCCAAAGATGCTTTGGAAAACGATCCGTTCTTCTTAGATAAAAAGAACAAAAACTTGGCGGACATCCTGCGCTGGTTGATCAAAGAAAAGATTCGTTGCGAGCAACAATCATTCTTCTCGGTCGATCCAAAGGATCCAATCAAAACCGAAAAACTGATCCTAGAAAAAATCAAACGTGGTTCTTACGTTTAGAAAAAAGCAGCCCCCGGGCTGCTTTTTTTTGTTTGGAGTGTTTATGAAGCTTTTTGTCTTGGCATTTGTTCCTTTTGTATTTTTGGCGTGTTCTTCTAAGAAAGAAAAAACTGAAGTTAAAAGCCCCTTGGAATATTTAAGTGGTGAGACTTACGGAGTTAAAGGCGAAACGCCGGTAGGGCAAGGCACTGGAGCTTGGAATGGTCCAGAGGCAATTCCAGTGACTGGAGTGAAAAATAAAGTCACTCGAGTGCGTGGGACTTTGATGCTGGGCGACGGGATTGCGGCGACCCCATTGAAATTTACCCTGGTTCGCTTAGTTGATGAATCCGGCAAAACCGTAGCTGAGGTATCTAGCGATATCGGTGGTCAGTTTGTTTTGTCGGGGGTGTTTCCCAATGGCCATTATGTGGCGGAACTTGTCTCGGCAAAATACAGAGGCTCTGCGAAAATCTATGTAAATAGCTACAATATGGAAGTTTCCATTCACGCCGAGAAGCGTTGAGTGTTGGCTTCGGTGGCTGGCTTGGTAATCTCTCCGCCATCCGGGGGGATTATGGGGTTGAGTCTTAAAGGCGTTATCGCTCTTTCATTGATCTTTTTTTCGCAGATGGCCTGTGCTTACAAGCCAACTCCGCCGGTTCCCTATGAAGGCGAAATTCTTGATTTCTATTCTACAAAAGATGCTTACGGTGAGTTTTCTAACTTTGCGAACTTTCCGATTTACGTGGACGGTGAGTGGTGGAAAACAAGCGAGCATTACTACCAAGCTCACAAGTACGATCAACCCGAGTTGATCAAATGGGTGCAAGAGGCGCCCACGGCGATGGAAGCTGCAAAGCGTGGTCGCGATGATACTATTCCTACACGTGGTGATTGGGAGTTGATCAGAGACGGCGTAATGGAAAAAGCTGTGTTTGATAAATTCACACGGTATCCAGAATTGAGCACTTTGTTGCTTTCCACTGGTAACGCTCGTATTTACGAACACACTAAGAATGACTGCTATTGGGCTGACTGTGGCGATCGCACCGGCCTTAACAAATTGGGTCTTCTGTTAGAAAAAGTTCGTGAATCTTTAAAGAAATCTGCTGTTGCGAACTAACAGTTTTTTCAAATAGCATAGTTTCTAAAAGGGATCGCCAAGGGCGGTCCTTTTTTATATCATCGTCACATGGTACAGACATTTCGTTGCCAACATATCAGTGTCTCTATTCAAAAAACTCCTGCAGAGGTTTACGCCTTCGCGAGCCAGCCGGACAACATGCCCAAGTGGGCGGCTGGGCTCAGTCGTAGCACCATGAAAAAATCTGGCGAAGTTTGGATTGCGGACTCTCCCATGGGCTCGGTGACGGTGAAATTTGCGCCACACAACTCTTTCGGAGTTTTGGATCACGATGTGACTCTGTCCAACGGCGCGCTCTTTCATAATCCTCTGCGTATCTTGAAAAATGGCGGTGGCAGCGAAGTGGTTTTCACCTTGTATCGGCATCTCGATATGACCGACGAAGCCTTTGCCAACGATGCAAAGCAGGTGCATGCAGATCTTATTAAGCTTAAAAGCCTTCTTGAAAACTAATTCGGACTGCGCCAGACTTGAGTCAAGAGGTTCTCATGATCAAATTCTTGTCTCGCAGTTTTCTTGTCGGTCTTGCCATTTGGATGGCGGCTTGTGCTCATGAGGAAGCTCCACCTCAAGATCCTAATGCGCATTTGAAGGGTGAAACCTTTGAAGTATCGGCTGCGGGCGGTGATGAGGCTTTGTTGCGCGGAACTGCGGGCCAGGAGGCTCAGACTACAGTTTCTGGTATCTTGCAAGTTCGCGGCGTGAAGCAAAAGTTCGTGGGGCCTTTGGATATGCATTTGGTCGATCGTGATGGCACCATCTATGCTAGAACGAAGAGTAATGGCGGTGGACAGTTCACTTTGTCGGGATTGATTGCTCCGGGAAATTACTATGTTCGTGTGGTGGCGAAAAAATACCGTGGCGAACAAGCGATTGTCGTCGATAAGCCGACAATCACGGGCGTCGTGGTTCGTGTTGAAGCGATTATTCGCTAATTAAATTCCGTAAAAATCAAAAACCTGTTCGGCGATTTCAAATTCGCCTTCAAGGTCCAAGGCATCTTCTGCCAAATAGAAGGGCTCAAACTTCGAGCCTTTGTGCATTTTCAAAAGTTTTTCCAAAGCCGATTTCCAATAGCGGTCTTGCCATTGAGGATTCGTCACGCGTGTGAAGAGTTCATTCAGATCCAAACCTCTTTGCACGGCATCTTTGTTCATCTTCTTCTGCCCTGGGAAAATATAATCCACGGCTTTTAAGATATCTTCGGGATTGATCATCTCAAGCAAAAGGTAAGTTGAGCACAAGAGTGCAAGTAAATAGCGACGGTACTCTGCTTTCGATTTTTTCAGCCAATTGTCTTCGCCGCCAGTGCGATAGATTACTTTCATGCTTTCAAAAATCGGGGAGTTCTTTTTGCCAAGCTGATCTCCCAGTGCCAAATCCAAAGTCACAACCAAGCTTTCTGCGAAATTCAAATAGCGGCAGAAGTCGCGCTGCTCTTTGGGGGGAGGTGGCAATAAGCGCCACACCACACGGTGGTTTTGTTCATGGAATAGTGAAATCTCGTTAAAGCGCATGAGTGAATTAATTGCTTCCACGGGATCCGCCACATCATGGGAGTGATCCTTGAACCACATCATCTCTGAAGCGGTTGGAGAATATTCGATATGATCTTTAAAAAGATCCTGGGCGCTTAAGGAGCGCATCGTAGAGCAAAGCTTTGCCGAGTACTCACCACCGAGTTTTAAGTAAGCCTGGCGGCTGTGGCGATACAAGGGACTTGCTTCCATGAGTTGAGCATCAAAGGGGTACTCGCGGACCAAGATCTTTGCATACTTCTTGGAGGCAGGAAGTGCGCTCAGGTCTTTCAAATCTTTAACAAAATATTTTACATCTTCGTTTGTCATTTGTTCGCTCTGTAGTTTTACGCGTTGCTGCTACCAAAAGTGTGTCCGTACCTTAGCGCTTGGCTGAGGGTGGGATTTCTCCTGGTTTGTAGATGATGCCTTGGAAGTTCTTGCACAGATAAACGAAGAAGGTTCTTGCATGCACACCGTGACGGAATGTCATCAACTTGTCGCGGTTGCAAGAGTCAAACTTTGCATACTTCAATGGATCTTTATCGTATTTTTCAGTGGTCACGACGATGGCGTCTTGGCCTTCCATGTTTTTCATCTCTTCTACAGGTTGCATCACGGTGTAGTTACTCACTGTAGAGTTCAACATATAGATCTTTTGTTTCGTGCCCCACGTTGTTTGCGCCGTGGTTTCATAGCGAAGGGCTGCCAAGAACGGTTTCTGTCCTGACTCGGCGTGAATCTCGCGTTGGCGACGATTCACGAAGGCACCGAGGTCTTCCCAGCCCGTGAACTCATTCGAGAAATCCCACTGTGTGTTCCATTCTGAATTTGGAGCCACCAGTTTATAAACTTTCGGCGCCCACGGATAAATAAATGGCGTATAGGAAATCAAAGCCAGTGGAATAAAGAAAGCCAAAATGCCGTAAGTATAAACTTTGCTGCGCGCCTTTACGATCTGACGGTGGCCCCAAGTGAGGCCTTGGCTCCAGATGTAACCCGCACCCATAAGCAAGATTGTGCAAGCGGCACCCGGCCAGTGTGGTTTGTATTCAGACCAAAATGGTTGCGTGTAAAACACAGCCAATGACGGAACCGTCATGAAGAAAATAAATCTCCAGCGAGCTTCGGCACGTTTTAAGAACGAAGTGATGAATCCCAGCACCAACATCACGTATAAGAATGGTGTATAGAACAACAACTGTGCGCCCAAGAAGCCCAACCAACGACCTACGCTGAATGTGCC
>JAGIAF010000284.1 GCA_017745015.1 Bdellovibrio sp.
TGACCATGCTTACAGCATGTAATGATGAATCCAAATCCACGAGTACTCGCCAAATGGAGCAACGTAAAGAAACACGCTTAGTTCCGAAAGTGACTGAAGCTGATCGCGGTAAATACAGTGCTTACGAATTCTGCTATCGTGAACTTTGCGACAAAACTCTGGCGAAATTTCCCAACGTTATCGACACGATCGTAAAATCCGCACAACCGACGCCAGCCCAAGAAGCTTACTATAACACCTATATTTCCCCAGCCCTTAAAGCCTATATGGCACAGGCCGAAACTACCAATAAGGTGCTCTTAGCTGGTCTACAAGCAAAGCAGGATCGTTTTGCGACGACTGAATTAAACCCTGATCAACAACGCCTCGTACGCTTCCTTGAATTGACCAGCAATCTTAAGAAAGATCCATCCTTTGAAAGCTACTTCACGACAAAGTATAGCAATCTAGACTTCGCAAAGGCCCATACAACGTTCCTCACGATGCGGGGCTATACCTACCTTCAAAAACTTTATCCAGACAAAGATATTAAAACAGCTTTGGAACAGGAATACAGCCTCGTCAGTGTTTATGCCGCGCAGATGAGAACGTCGATCGGCACTATGGTTAACTATACACCAACGGACATTGCCGAAAAAATTAAAAAGGGAGAAGAGCTTTCTCTTCAAGAAGTTGAATCGTTTTCTGCCAACGCTTATTCGCAAAGAATGCTGGTTTTCTTCTTATTTAGTGATGGCAGTGACCAGATTAATAAGTCTCTAAAAGAAAGACCTTACACCGCCGAAAGCCTGTCAGAAATTTATCGCATTCACAACTTACCATCAATGGTGTTGGCTAAGATCAAACTTCCTGAACTTAAAGAAGACCTCTGCAAAGCAAGATATTTGTCCTCGATTAATCTTTATCCACAAGACCAAGAAATCGCAAAGTTTCAACCTATCGCCGAGCAAATTAAACAAGAGGCGATCAGACAGCTTTTGCCAAACGATCCTGCCATTGAAAAGATCCAAAATTTAAAACTAATCTATCCACCGACGCTGAATCAAAACTCCAAGTCATTCTTGGGAAAAATTAAAGCCAAGCAAGAGCGGGCTGTAACATTTCAGCAAGAACTAAATTCGATGTCTGATTCAGCTTTCTATACGATGGCATTAATATACAGCCTTAATGGCCCCCAAAAAGACGGTACTTGCGACGAACTTCCAAATGGCGAAATCTCAGACAAGACCACTCCATGGGACAGCTATTTGGCTTTAAGTTGGTATTCAATCCGCTATCCCGAGTTAGGCATTGGCATTGTTGCCCATGAGCTGGGTCATTCAATCTATGCTTACAGCAATAACGTTGAATACGTTCGCCAATGTTTGATTGATAAGAAAAGCGGAATTCCAAATTATGCAAACGAAGACTATGCTGACATTTTCGGTGCCAAAGTCGTTGCGTCGCTGAATAAAAATTTGAAATATCCTATGTACAACTACGTCTGCGGAATCGACGATCCGAAATCTACGAGCATTGACGATCCCATCAACGACAACCACTCCGGAACTATCTATAGAGCCCTGCAAGTGCAAAGAGTTTTGGGAATGGACATCCCCCAATCCTGCCAATACCTCGTTAATGAACGCACACCCAAAGCGCTCCATAGCTGCGAATAAAAAAAGGGAGTCTTTCGACTCCCTTTTAAATTAAGAATGTAGTTTTTTGGTTGCGAGAGCGGCTCTTGCCGCTGCCAATCTTGCGATGGGTACGCGGAACGGAGAGCAAGATACGTAGTCAAGTCCTGCCTTGTGGAAGAACTCGATAGAATCTGGATCACCACCATGCTCACCGCACACACCGATTTTCAATGACGGTTTTGTGCGACGGCCCAAGTCTACGCCCATTTTCACCAAACCACCTACGCCCACTTGGTCGATAGATTGGAATGGATCTTTTGGCAAAATTCCTGAAGACACGTAAGAACCTAAGAAACGGCCTGAGTCGTCACGAGAAAGACCCAAAGTCGTTTGAGTCAAATCGTTCGTACCGAAGCTGAAGAAGTCTGCGTGTTCAGCGATAGCGTCAGCTGTCAAAGCGGCGCGAGGAAGTTCGATCATTGTACCGATAAGGTAGTCGAACTTCATGTTTTTCTCGTTCTGAACTTTTCTTACTTCCGTGTCCGCTTGGTGACGAAGCATATCGAGCTCTTTATCAGTCGCCACAAGTGGGATCATGATTTCAGGAGCAGAAAGTTTCAAACCTTCCTTCAAGATCATGCAAGCTGCTTCCGCAATCGCGCGCACTTGCATTTGATAGATCTCAGGATAAGTGATCGCCAAACGGCAACCACGGTGCCCCAACATCGGGTTGAACTCATGCAAAGCTTTTACTTTAGAGCGAAGGCGTTCATAGTCCGTACCGATACGTTTTGCCAACTCTTTAGTTTCTTCGTCAGAGTGAGGCACGAACTCGTGAAGAGGTGGATCCAACAAACGGATTGTCGACGGCAAGCCATCCATAATTTTAAATAGTTGATAGAAGTCATCACGTTGCATTGGCAAAAGTTTCGCCAAAGCTTTTTCGCGATCCATTTTGTTATCCGCGATGATCATCTCACGAACAGCGTCGATACGATCAGCACCGAAGAACATATGCTCTGTACGGCAAAGACCGATACCTTCAGCACCGAAGTTTTTCGCTGTTTGTGCGTCTTTTGGAGTATCCGCATTGGTGCGAACTTTCAATTTACGAACACGGTCTGCAACCTTCATGATGCGTTCGAAGTAGGCATCAAGCTTAGGCTCGATTGTTTTAACTTCGCCCAAGTAAACTTCACCGGTCGATCCGTCCAAAGTGATGACGTCGCCTTTTTTAAGAACGTAGCCCTTCACTTTCATCGTTTCGTTTTTGTAGTCGACTTCAACTTCACCGCAACCAGCAACGCAGCACTTACCCATACCGCGAGCGACAACGGCCGCGTGCGATGTCATACCACCACGAGTTGTGAAGATACCTTGCGCTGCCACCATGCCGGCGATGTCTTCCGGAGATGTTTCGATACGGACCAAGATAACTTTCTTACCTTGTTCTTTCCACTCAACGGCTTCTTCAGAGGTGAATACGATTTGACCGTTCACGCCACCTGGAGACGCGGGAAGACCTTTCGCCAACAACGTTTTTTGCGCTTTAGGATCCAATGTTGGATGCAGAAGCTGATCCAAAGAACTTGGATCCAAGCGCAAGATCGCTTCATCTTCTGTGATCAACTTTTCATCGATCATATCGCAAGCAATTTTCAAAGCGGCTGCGGCCGTACGTTTACCGTTACGAGTTTGCAGCATCCAAAGAACAGAGCGCTCGATTGTGAATTCAATGTCTTGCATGTCACGGTAGTGACCTTCAAGTTTTTTGTAGATCTCAACAAGTTGGTTGTAAGCCGCTGGAAGAGCTTCTTCCAAAGACTTCATCCCCGTACCTTCCGCCGCCAATTTTGTAATTGGCTGTGGAGTTCTGATACCCGCCACGACATCTTCACCCTGAGCATTGATCAGGAATTCGCCGTAGAAAGCCTTGTCACCCGTTGAAGGATTGCGTGTGAACGCCACGCCTGTCGCAGAATCATCACCCATGTTACCGAAAACCATGGATTGAATGTTTACCGCTGTCCCCCAAGCTGCTGGGATAGAGTGCAATTCACGGTAAGTGATCGCGCGCGGAGTGTTCCAAGAACGGAATACCGCAGACACGGAACCCCACAATTGCTCCCAAGGATCTGATGGGAAAGATTGACCCGTCATTTGATGAACAAGCTCTTTGAATTTCTTCACCAGAAGTTTCAAATCATCAACGGTCATTTCAGTGTCGAGTTTGTAGTGCTTTTCTTCTTTCAAATCTTCCAAAGTCACTTCAAGAAGCGACGAGTTCATGCCCATCACAACGTCCGAGTACATTTGGATAAAGCGGCGGTAAGAATCCCATGCAAAGCGTGGGTTGTTAGAAGACTTCGCCAAGCCCTCAACTGTTTGGTCGTTCAAACCAAGATTCAAGATAGTGTCCATCATCCCTGGCATGGAGGCACGAGCCCCTGAACGAACAGACACGAGCAATGGGTTGTTCACATCGCCGAATTTTTTGCCGATTTTAGATTCAACTTTTGTCATGGCTTCAATCACTTTTGGACGAACCCACTC
>JAGIAF010000285.1 GCA_017745015.1 Bdellovibrio sp.
CCAAGAACTTCTGAGAGAGTACCCTCTCTCAGAAGTATCGTTTGAGCCCCAAGGCTCCGTTCATAATCAGGAATAATATCGAAAACGAAGCACTTAAAACTAAAAACCCACAATTCGTTAGAATCGTGGGTAATAATAGGTCATTAACGTGCCTTTTTTATTTATCCCTTCATCAACTCGTCGGTTGAGAGGCCGGAGAATTCTTTTACGCCCTTCATCAGGTACCAGAAGATCCCCATCAGGAAAATCATCGATGGCACCATGATGATGGCCATCGACCAAGTAGTCATCTTGGCGATTTGATCATTCAAGATCACAGATTGCGCTTCGGCGGTCAGGGAAGAATCAATATCCAAGAAGATATGACGAGCCAGAACGAAGTTGCACACGGCACTGAAGACGAATGAAAGAGACAACCACATTGTGGATTTTCTCATGTGTTCGTGGAAGTGAGTTTGTTTGCCGTGCTCTTTAAGTTTCTCCTCCAAAAGATCCACTTTCATCACCGATGGATTTAGGAACAGAGTCTCGATGAAAGGCTTTTTAGTAAATGCCGAACCCAAAACAAAGCAACCCACCAATGTTGGGAACGCGGCTTCCTTCACGGCAAACCAGAAGCCATGAATACCGATCACCGCCAAGCCACCAGTCAACAGAACGTTTAAAAGTCCCAAAGCTGAGAAGGCATTTACTTTTTTGCGTTTCGCTAGATCATAAAGACCGTAACAAAGTGGAAATGCCAATGCCAAGATCAAGGCATTCAAAGGGCCGACGAACTTTGTTAGTTTATTCAGAATAAAAACAGGCAGAACGATATTAAAGATCAGATTCAGCCAGGGATTTTCTTGTTTCGGTTGTGCGGCATTTTGCTCAGTCATGGATCGCATGGTAGAGGTACGGACACACTTTTGGTAGCAACAGTGAGTCAAAGTTCGCACGTCCCTAGGAATCGCATTGTTGCTCAAAAGACCTTTAAGTGCTTTCGAGATCGAACCTATCACTCGCCAAGTAATGGCGGGGCAGCCCGTATTTGGCGGTGAATTGCCGGCAACAAGTTTCTATAAATATTTAGCAGTGAATGGTTCTGATCAATTTGCTGAGAAGATGCCAAATTATTAAGTCCTTCATAGTCGGTTTCTGAACAAATAACCTCTGAAATGCAATTTAATGTGATTTGAAGAGAGGATTTTGTTTTGCAATAGCATCTGTCCTTAAACTTGCCAAATATAGCAAGTTCTGTTAGGATGGATATGACGCGTAGGGATTATGCCGTTGATATCAGTGTTAATGATATCAAAATTGCCAAGGTCATTGTTGACCCTCATTACGAGAAAAAACACAGTTCTAGTATTAATGACGGTCTAATAGTTAAGTTGGTTTGTAAGTTGGACGGGCTGGCAGTTGTTCCAGAGGTAATAAATTTCCCGTATGCGTATTTTTGTAATGAGATTGAATGGGATGGGAAGTGGTATCGATTGATTTGGTTACTAGAAGATAGTCAATCATATATTGGTGTCATCAATGCATATCGGAGATCGTGATGGGAATGCCAAGTAAAGTTGAGATCAGAAAAGTACTTAAGAAGTTAGAAAAAGCTGAGGGAACTCTGGCTTCGTCTCAGAGTTCAACGCCTTTAGAAAAGTTTCGCCATGATATTCAGCAAAAGTTTGTTCGCTATGTCCTTAAAACAAAAATATCTCAAAGAGAACTGGCAGCTTTACTTGGAATAGATGAAGGTAAGGTGAGTAAGATCTTGCGTAATCGCTTGGATGAGTTCTCTACGGACAGGCTTATTAGTTTATATGAGAAAATTAATCCGAAATTGAAGTTGAAGGTCAGTTGAGAGCGCTGAGAATAGCAAAAGGACTCCTTGGGAGTCCTTTTGCTAAACAGGGATCTTAATGATTAGCACCTGCATACATACGATCTTCAAACGCTGCCAAGGCGGCTTTCGCACCTTCGCCCATAGCGATTACGATCTGCTTGTACGGAGTCGTCGTAACGTCACCAGCGGCGTAAATACCTTTCACATTTGTGCGGCATTTTTCATCAGTGATGATTTCACCGAACTTCGTTAAATTCACAGTGTCTTTCAAAAACTGTGAATTCGGAACCAAGCCGATTTGTACGAACACGCCATCAAGGTCTAACTTTTCAAGCTTGTTCAAGCCTCGATCCGTGTATTCCATTTGGTAAACTTTTTGACCGTCACCGATGATCTTCTCAGTTTTCGCATTGGTGATGATCGAAACATTCGGAAGTGATTTCAATTTATCTACCAAGATACGGTCCGCTTTCAGTTGATCGTTGTATTCTACAACCACCACTTCGCGCACGATGCCGGCAAGATCAATCGCAGCTTCAACGCCGGAGTTACCACCACCGATAACTGCAACTTTTTTACCTTTATAGAAAGGTCCATCACAGTGAGGGCAGTAAGCGACACCACGACCCATGTACTCTTTTTCGCCTTCAACGTTCAACTCGCGCCATTTAGCGCCCGTCGTAACGATGATGGAGTCAGCCGTCATGTATTCGCCGCTCTCGAGTTCGATAGTTTTTGAGGGACCCTCCGTGAGAACTTTCTTAACACGGCGGTTTTCGAAAACTTTAACAGGGTAGGAAGCCACGTGTTGGTTCAACTGTGCTGCCAACGCAGGGCCTTCAGTGTAAGTCACGCCGATCAAGTTCTCGATGCCTTTTGTCTCTTGAACTTGGCCGCCAATTTTTTCTGTGATCATCGCAGTGCTTAAACCTTTGCGCACAGTATAGATCGCCGCCGAGGCACCCGCAGGGCCACCGCCAATAACTAGGGCATCAAAGTGGCCTAGGTTTTTATTTACTGGAGTTGAAGAAACCTCTTGAGTCTCATCAATGCCATACGTGCTTTCAAGTTTTGCAATCAAATCCAAAACGCTGATGCGGCCAGAGTGGAACATCTTATTGTTCGCCACCAAGCTCGGAACCCCTTGGATGCCGATCTTTTGAATATCGTCTTGAACATAACCACCATCGATCACTTCGTGGCGCATGCTTCCGTGAGCCAAAGTGATTTGGTTCATCGCTTGAACGACTTCAGGACAGTTTTCGCAAGTAAGAGACATATAAGTCTGAACAGTGATGTTCTTCTTAATGCGTTTCACGCGGTTAGCAAGCATCTCATCCATCAGCTTGCCTTTGCCGTCGGTATTCAAGATCGCAAGGATCAGCGAAGTAAATTCGTGACCGCCGGGAATACCTTTGAATACGATGCCCACAGGCTTGCCTTCGTAAGCGATATGAAATTGTGGCATTGGCGAAGCGCCGCCTGCATTTTCGCGAACTTTGATGTTCGCAGAAGTGCTACCCACGTCTTGCAACATTTCGATCAAGTCTTTTTGATCGTCATGAACGCTCGGTTCATAAACCAATTCAACTGGCTTTTCTAACTTTGCAAAAACTGAAGTAAGTTGTTCTTTAAGAGAAGAATCTAACATGAATAGCCTCCCGGATAAGAAATGGGCTCAATCATATTCTCGAAGTTTCGAGGGTATTGTTGAAGCCATTTTTAAAGAGGGGAGTGACTCATTTGGGGAGTCACTCCCTTGAACGATTCAGTACAAGAAAATACCGGACAGAGTGTTCAATTCAGGAACGTTCGTAAATCTATGAACTAGATTTTACCAACTAGATCCAAACCAGGTTTCAAAGTCGCTTTACCTGGAGTCCATTTAGCTGGGCATACTTCGCCTGGGTTCGCAGCGATGTATTGAGCAGCTTGAGTTTTGCGGTACAACTCATCAGCGTTACGGCCGATACCGTTGTCTTGTACTTCAGCAAGTACAATTTTGCCTTCTGGGTTCACCAAGAAAGTACCGCGGTAAGCAAGACCTTCTTCTTCAATGTGCACACCGAATGCGCGAGTCAATTGGAATGTAGGGTCTGCCAACATTGGGTATTTGATTTTTTTGATTGTCTCAGAAGCATCATGCCATGCTTTGTGAGTGAAGTGAGTGTCTGTAGAAACACCGTAAACCTCTACGCCGATTTTTTGGAAGTCAGCATATTTGTCAGCCATGTCACCCAATTCAGTTGGGCAAACGAATGTAAAGTCCGCTGGATAGAAGAAGAAGATAGACCATTTACCTTTAAGATCGTTTTGAGTCACGGTCTTGAAATCGTTGTGGT
>JAGIAF010000286.1 GCA_017745015.1 Bdellovibrio sp.
AATAAACTGGGAAGATTATCATACCGATGATAATAATTCTTCCGTAGCTATGATAAAGCGAAGATTTGCTGGTTCAAAAATTGTCTCACAAGATAAGTGTGTCAACGGATTTCTCTTTGGCGGGGCTATACATGAGCATTCGGATGTTGAGCACTTACTATACGGACCAGAAATAATGCAAGATATATGCAATGTGCTCGGCAGGATGGACATTCTTTCTCAATGGCAACAACAGCGTAAAATATTCAATGTCAATTTCAAAGCAGACATATCAAAGGTTGTATTTGATTATAGTCACCGACTGAACACCAAACAGAAGATACTCCGTATTTATAAGTATATCATTAACTATTTCGATAAAAAGTTGTTTGGTAAATGGAGAGAGAATGATAACCCAATTATGCGTATAAAGAATACATTTAGCATCCCGTCTGCAGATATCGTAAATGTTCAAGAAATAGCAATTGAACGCTAGTTAGGTTTAATAATTTCGAGTCAGTAGTCGGGTTTTTGTGATCAACGACTTTGGTGACCATACTTTATCCGCCTGCGCGGCGCTTAATTAAATGTTAATTGGTTGATTAAAAGATAAGGAAGCGAGAAGCCTTTGATTTTTCTGAAGAATATGGGGCTTCAGTTAATCATCAAAAAAGTGGCCCGTATTTAGATTGACTCTGTCGATTGTTAAGCACAAACACGCTCTAGCACCGCATCGGCGGCTAGAGCGTGTTTGATTTTCGGAAACTTACTTTCCGATTCGGTGCCGAGTCATATTTTCGACCGGACTATACTTCTGATGCTGATCCCGGATGTCTTTACTGAAAAGCTCGACATAATAGCGGACCATATCCAGTGTGCTATGACCAAGTATTTGTTGGAGGGTAAACACGTCGCCGCCATTCAGGATATAAAACTTCGCCATTGTGTGTCGAAAGGTATGAGGTGATACACGAACGCCGGATATTCCAACACATTTGCCGTATTGTTGTATATTTTCTTGAGCGGTCCGCATACGAAGAGCGTTTCCTTCTACGTTGACGAACAACCAATCTGTATCCACGTCGCCGCGTTCTTCCATATACTGTTTCAATATTTTTACGCATGTTTTTTGTATCGGAACTCGCCGCGCTTTAGCGCCTTTTCCTCGAGTAATTCGAATCTCCATTTCCTTAAAGAATACATCGGTGATCTTCAGATTCAGCAACTCTCCAACCCGCATCCCTGTTTCCAACATAACCATCATCATCGTGTAATCTCGAAACCCTGTAAAGGTTTGACGGTTCGGTTGATTGAGCAGGGCGAGTACTTGCTCTTTGGTGAAAGTCTGGATCATCTTCTTTTCAGTTTTGACCAATCTCAATTCATCCGCCAGATTAGTGGAGATGAACCCTTCCTCGAACAAATACTTGAAAAATGCTTTGCAAGTTTTGATTCGGCCGTTCACGGTGTTGCTGGCTAATCCATTTGTGAGCATATGTCCGATGTAAGAGTGTTTAATTTCCCGATTCGTTAAAGCAAGAACATTGAATTCCAAATTTTGAGCTTCGAATGTTTTTTTCATTTGCAATATGTTTTCTTCGTAAAATTGCACGGTACGTTTGGATAGGTTTTTGGCTCGGCATTCGTTCACGAAAGACTGCAGCAGATTAGGAAAACTGACTTGGCGTTTCGCTGAAACACTGGTCGAAGATGTAGTTGCTTGCGCCGCGGCGGATGTAATTGTATTTTTTCTACGTTTGAGGGTAGATTCCATTTCTTATTCCACCTCACTTTCAGCAAAGTCTTCTTCATTCGTGAGGTTTTCGATCGGGCTATATTTTTCATGCTGTTTATGGAGATCGGTATTGAATAGTTCAATATAATAGCGGGTCATTTCCAAATTTGCATGACCCAGCAGATACTGTAGGGTGAAAATGTCGCCACCATTCATTAGAAAAAACTTCGCCATTGTGTGTCTGAAAATATGGCAGGCACCTTTTACGTCAGTAATATCTGCTTTAGCCAAATGATCTTTTACCATATGGATCATGGAGTTCCTTGCCATCGGCGAGTCGAACACGGTGATCCAAAGTTTGTCAAAAGATTGACTTCCTCGTTCAGCTATATATCGTTTTAAGGAATCGATGCAAGTTGATTGAATCGGAATAGTGCGGGATTTCCTTCCTTTGCCCATTCGGATGAGGACCGTGTTTTCCTCAAAATTGATATCAGGAATCGTTAAATTGTACATTTCCATGACGCGTATTCCGGTTTCCAAGAAGAGAAGCATAATGGTATAGTCTCGTAGGCCGGTGAATGTATTCGGGTCAGGAGCAGCGAGAATGCGTTGTACTTGTTCTTCTGTAAAGGTATGAATCACTCTTTGGTCGTTTTTAATTGGTTTCAGGGTGTCTGCTAAATTAACTTGCAACTGCCCGTCATGGTACAAAAATTTGAAAAATTGTTGAAGCGTTCGAATTTTACCGTTGATCGTATTGGGCTTCAGATTTTGCTCAAGCATTTCGTTGATCATCCGGACGGATAGGTCTTTCGGTGTCAAAGTATTTAAGGAGAGTTGCCAGGCCTCGAGGGTGCGATGAAAGGACGTGAGATACACATGATACCCCTCAATCGTATACGGCGATAAATTGCGGAAGCGGCAGTCCATGAGGAACAACCGGACGGCTTCGCCGTATAGAGCTTTTACAGCAGGAGCATCGTATGCTACAATCGTTTCAACAGAATTTTTTTGTTGCGTCATTTGTTTTTGCCTCCCGATTTGGTCGGGAGTTTGGTGCGGTGGAAAGATTGGCGCACCTGACGGCTTGCAGCCGCGCCAATCTCGGGAAAAGCGAGCGCGCACAACTCTTTCGGAATACAAGGGACGTATTTTGAATTTGGTAAATTAACCCACACCCAACTTCCCTTGTCCCATGCGGCTTCTCGGCGATTGGCGATTTTTGAAGTCCTCCTCCCATTGCGCCAATCTCAAAATCGAGTGGGAAACCGTGGAGGTTCGAGTCCTCTCGCCGGTATCACCAAATGACAGTAAGCTCTTGGGATGAAGATCTCAAGAGCTTTTTTTGGTTTGATTATCATTTTAAAATGAACAGTTCGGCGATGCGCATGTTGTCTATCATGCCGATACACTGACAAAATTCGACTGTAGCAGATTCGCGGGTGGTGCCGACCAGAGAGCAGCATCTGGTCACCCCCCGGTGTCCAAGTGCCGGTGATTTGCAAGGTCAGCTCATACTGGTCGGACCAGAACCACGGAATTTCTTGATAGGGCTTCGAAGCGCCTAGCATGTTGCACACAACATGTGCAGCTTGATCCTGGGCATTGCGCCAGGCTACCAGACGGATTCGCTTGTCGGAGTAAAGGCGATGCGGAAATGAACAGCAGTCTCCTGCTGCAAAAATATCGGGATCGCTCGTAGCAAGCGTCGCGTCAGCGCGAATTCCGTTCTCAATCTCGAGTCCGCTTGCCAAAGCAAGGAACGTTTCAGGAACGGCTCCGAACGCAAACGGATTTCGATGAAAGTGTCCGCTGTTGCGATAGGCCCCATAACCCTTTCGACGAAGGTTACGGGGTGAGCTGCTTGAGGGAAAACCTCACGAGCAGTTCTCATGGGAAGGGGCTGGAAACGGGGCTTGCGGCGCCGCGCCAGTCCTTTACCCGACAGGTGTTTTTTAAATGTGCGAAGTCTCTGCTGCGTCAACAAAAAGAGTTCCAAGGCCGCTCGTATGACTTTGGTTCACCGTCAACTCCAGCATTGGATCTCAGCTTTGCTCAATTACCTCAAGGCTTATCTGCCGATTTCAAGCTGCGAAAGTTGAGTTGCTGAATAGTATAAAAGTAGCAGGGATTTCGCAAAAAAGATCGAATTGAATGTATTGAAGGATGGAGAATTATGTCTGTAAAGCTTCTATCATGTGCGTTTTGTTGGACTCGGATGAGTCACCGTTAACGCGATTCCGATTCGATTTCACTTAAAGCATATCCCCTCTCACATCCACCCGATAAACCATGTTGGGAGGACTCTTGGTATGACCTATTTGACGATTAGTATGGCGGTAAAAATCATTTCAGCCGCGATTACGGCGCTTGTCGGGATTTATGCCTACGTGAACAGACACCAGCGCGGAGCTCGCT
>JAGIAF010000287.1 GCA_017745015.1 Bdellovibrio sp.
GTATTAGGCCAAGCTGTCACTGAATCCAATGGCAACTTCGCGAGGCCAACGTTTATGATCGATTTGCCAAACTGTTCAGAGATGCAACAAGACGATCTTCATGGTCCTTTATTCTTGGTCGCGGCGGTGAAGTACCAACATGAATCCATAAAATGGGCGAACACGTCTTACCTGGGACATTCCTCTATCGTCTGGGGGCCAGATGAAAAGTTGATGAAGGTCGCCGGTAAGCTTGAAAGTGCCAACATCTGGCTAAATTCGTGGATGAACGGGGAAGCCCAAACAACTTTTGGAATGAAGCAATCAAGCTTCGGAAATCCAGATATGGCGTGGGCGGGATCTTTTTATTCGGACGTTAAGAAATTGACGAGGCCGTCATAAGCGTCAAAGCTCTGACGAAATCACCTGTCGGAACTTTGACAAAAGTTAGTTCAACATGTGCGTTTTCGCACGAGTTTTGACATCACAATGAGTGCAGAAAGCTTCTTCTTTGATCTCCAGAGTACCGCGATCAGCAATGTGTCGCAGCTCCAGGACAGTGCCGCAAAGTATGCAATTGTTTTGGGAAATTATAAACTCACGGTGCTTGGGAGTGTCAGCTTTTTCAAAGTAGTTGATCTTGTTGTATTCCATTTTTCTCTCATCCTTGAGTAGCAACCCCAGCATCCTGCGGGGAAGCAAAACAGAGCCGATGCAAGAACTGTTCACAGGCGAAAGTCCGGCTGTCCGCCACGCGTAATAGGCTCTTAAAATCATTAAATCTCTCCCTGGCTTCTTCTTTGAAAAGTGCGAATCCATCTAAGGAGAAACAATGAAACATCTATTATCACTGATCCTATTCCTCACCCTCCCGGCTTGTATGAAAATCAAAGACAAGAACGAAGGTGAAGACCGCGTTCCTCAAGTTCGCATTCTTCAAGTTCGTAATATCACGATCGATGAGCCGTATTACTTAGTGAACGGGGAACTGGTTCGTGCCAAAGACTTCAAACAAGACGATGAACAAAACCTTAAAGCTCACCTTGGTGACATCACTGAATACGTTCTAAATTATGATCATCTGACTTTGCAAGAAGGCGGCATCATCTACACCATGGGACAAATTGTACGTATCGTCGCAAAGGACCTTGAATCTCGAGGTGGTTTGATCACGACATTTCCGGATTCGATTCCCGCAGCTTCCAATCTGGAAGGGGCTTCCGGTGGTCAATTGATGGTAGATATTCAACACGCCAGAGGTGATCTGAAAATTCTGATGAGTGGGCAAAAAGGTGGACAGGGTTTGAAAGGAGACTTGGGGACGCCGGGTAAGGTTGCGATCGGAGGAGGTATCGGTGATTTGGGGCCTGGCTTTGGAGGTGGTGGTGGCGGTGGAAGTCTTGCCACTCTCTGCAGAAAAGGCCAAGTGGGTGGCGTTGGTAAAGAAGGTGCTCGCGGTGGGCCCTCTGGAGTGGCGGAAATTTTGATTCGCGATGATGCTGATTTTAATCTAGAAGTTCTACGTCGCGGTGGCTTGGGTGGCGACTCTGGAGAAGGCGGTGATGGCGGAGAAGGTTCGGGAGTTTGTAAGAAGAACCCCAGTTTCCGTGGACCGAAAGGACCTCTCGGCGAAAGAGGTCCCGAAGGGCAATTGGAAACTGTCTGTGTAAAGAAAGGCGAGAAGCCTCGCCAGTGTCTTTAAAGATAGCTTGTTTTCAATTTTGCTTCAGACTCATGGCGTTCAAAAGCAAAAGTGATCAGTTTTGTGATCAAGTCTTTATAAGAAACGCCAGTCGCTTCCCACATTTTTGGATACATTGAGATTTTAGTGAAGCCCGGGATCGTATTGATCTCGTTGATGTAAAGCTCACCATTGGGTCTCAAGAAAAAATCCACGCGAGTCAAACCATCACAACCCATAGCTTGATAAGTTTTCTCTGCCATTTCTTGCAGACGCTTTACTGTGTCTGCAGGAATTTCCGCAGGGATCTTCAAAAGCGCACCGTTATCGTCGATATATTTCGCTTCGTATGAATAGAACTCATGCTGTGGAATGATTTCACCCGGCAAAGAGGCTTTCGGTGCGTGGTTGTGGCCCATCACCGAGCACTCAACTTCACGGCCTTGGATAAACTCTTCTGCCAAAACTTTGTAGTCGAATTGGAAAGAGTCTTTGATTTTAACTTCGTAGTCTTCTTTAGATTTGATTTTGTGAACGCCCACTGAAGAACCTGCGTTTGCTGGCTTGATGAAGAACGGTGTACCCAAGTTCTTAACAAGTTCTTCGTAGGTAGTTGTTTTATAGGGAGTCAGCAACATATAGCGTGCATTTGGAATCTTCGCATCGGCCAAGATGTGTTTCATTACGGCTTTATCCATACCTGCAGCTGACGACCAAACGCCGCAGCCTACGAATGGGATTTGCACCATTTTGAAAAGACCTTGAATCGTACCGTCCTCGCCCATAGTTCCGTGCATGATAGGGAAGGCGCAGTCCAAAGCTGTTTTTGTCTGATTTTTCAAAGAGTAAAGAACCGGTTTGCCAAGATCGCAGATCAATGCGACGGGTTCTGCATTCGGTGGCAAAGCGTTATCAACGATTTTAGTCGCTTGCGTGAATACGTTCATGTCGGGGAAACGGTACCAAGTCCCATCGCTGCTGATACCAATCAATACGGGAGAGTACTTTTCTTTATCAAGGGCATCCGCGATGTTTCTTGCAGAACGAAGTGAAACTTCGTGCTCTGCTGATTTACCACCAAAAATAAGTGCTACTGTCTTTTTCATTTCAAATCCATTCCGTGATTTAAATTAAGCCCATTCTACAAGTTCGTGTACCATACCGAAGATTCCTGCAAAGACTTCGTTTGGCTTAGCGTTGCCGTACATATATGCCGGCGTTGTGACCACTTTCGTTTCGCGGTCTGTGATGTAATCATCAACCGGGCATTCTTCATGTTGTGCGCCAGTTTTTTTTATTTCAGCCGCTGTGTCTGGATCTTCACCAATTGTCACAGTGACTTTTTTATCTCCCAAAACTTTTGCAAGAAGAACTGGGGCGATACAGCAAGCGCCAATTGGTTTGCTCGCATTGTAGAAATCCAAGATCACGCGTTTTACGTCTGCATTCACATCGCACTTCGCGCCTTTTTCAGCCCAATTGCTAAGATTTTTCGCGGCACCATATCCACCAGGAAAGGCCACAGCGTCGAAATCTTTAGCATCCAATTTATCAAGAGCTTTCACTTCGCCGCGAGCGATGCGAGCAGACTCTGCCAAAACACTGCGCTTTTCAGTTAGGGCATTTCCATTGATGTGATTTGTAACTGTCAATTCGATATCAGGAGCAAAGCAAGTGACTTGCGCGCCGGCTTGGTTCAAAGCGATGAGCAAGCTGACAGCTTCTGTGATTTCTGTTCCATCAAGGAATCCGCATCCTGAAAGAACAACTGCGATTTTCTTCATAAAAAAACCTCCTGAGAGATTTCACTCTACAGGAGGTCATTAACTGTGGCAATCCGCGGCTCTTTAAAGTCCTGTTACGGAGTTGCTGTGTCACGCTCGAAGTTCTTCACGCGATTGCACACTGTGACGAGAACTTTTGAGGAGGAATTCGGAATTTGTACGAGGCCACGGGAACAATAATCTAGCACGCGCGAAAGGAATGGAAGATCTTGAGTCATGGCCAAGGTGTAAGAGACTTTTTGCTTCTCTACGTTCTGACCTGTTTTCAAAATAATAGTCCAATCAAAGGTCACTTTTTTCACGTTGAGCTTACAATCTTTTAAACCGCCGCAATTAGTTTGCTTAGCAATGAGGGGCGGAGCATCTCTGACTTCGGCCACAGAGCTCAAGTTACCGCATTTGATCTCGCAGCTATCGACTTTCAGATTCTCAACGCAATATTTTTGTAGCTCATCAGTCATTTCACACGAATGAGCTAGCATGATCAGGCGCTCAAAACCCAATGTCATTTGCAGGTCGTCGGACATAGTTTGCACGGAACTCAGTTTGTGCAAATTCAATTTCGCCACTTTTAAAGCTGAATCTGTGGAAGCACTGGGTTTCATAACTTCGCGGCTGTCTTCACGGGACCATGGCTTGGAAGTACCATCAGCGTTAATGACGTTGGCTTGATAGGCGAATTTATAG
>JAGIAF010000288.1 GCA_017745015.1 Bdellovibrio sp.
GTCTTTTACACCAGTCTCGTCAGCAAGCTCTTAATTTCATTGCCGATAATTAGTCCCAGTGCTAGCGTTTTAACATAGTTTGCATTCAACTTTTTAAAGGGACTTTTAAAGTATGAAATTCGTTATCAGCATCATGATGCTCATCTCAGCTGCCGCTTTTGCTCAGAAATCTAATGAAGTAGTGGCTCAAGTGGGCAAAAAAGCAATTACACTCGACGAATTCAATAAGAAATATAAAGAGATTCAATCTCAAACGGTGAACCCACCAGCTAAAGAACTTTTCCTAGAAGATATGGTTCGTTACGAAGTCGGTCTTCAAGAAGCTGAAAAACGTGGACTTGAGAAAGATCCAATTGTTCAAGATCAACTTCGCCAAGCGATGTACCGCGCGCTTCTTGAAAAAGACTTGGGTCCTAAAGTTCAAAAAATCCAAGTTTCAGATAAAGAGATGGAAGCTTGGTACAAAAACAATCCCGAGCTTCGCACAAGCCACATCTTGATCGAGTTCAAACCTGGCGCAACCCCAGCACAAATCGCTGAAGCTAAAAAACGTGCGACTGAGATCTATGATGAAGTTAAGAAAAGCAAACGCCCATTTGAAGAGCTTGTTAAGCTTTATTCTGATGATGCTCTTTCAAAACAAGCGGGCGGCGACATTGGTTGGCAATCACGTGTAACTCTAGTGCCTGGATATTATGAGGCGGCAGCGTCTATGAAAGTCGGTGAAGTTAAGGGGCTCATCGAATCTCAATTCGGCTTCCACATCATCAAATTGACAGGCCGTCGTAGCTTCGAAAATGCAAACAAACGTCAGATCAGAGCGGCTGTTTACGACGAAAAAAGAAAAGTACTTTTTAACGAGTACTTCGATAAATTGAAAAAGAACTATCCGATCAAAGAAAACAGAAACCTCATTAAGTAAGGAATTACCTCAATGAAATTTCTAAAGAGCCCCGCAAAGACGGGGCTTTTTATTTTTATAAGCCTCGCTTTAGCGGGATGTACTTCAAACTATCAGAAGCTCTCCAAGAAGCCCGTGGAGAAGGTGAACGATCACGTCCTGACCAGCAAAGAATTTGCAAATCTCCTGGCTAGAAAGCTTAAAAACTTCGACGCCCTGGCAGCTAAAGACCCCAACAACGTTCATCGTATTAAAGAAGAAATCCTTCGCGATTTTTTGGTGAAGAGCCTGACTCTAGATTGGGCACGCGCTCAAAGCATCGTGGTTTCCGAAAACATTCTGGATAAAGAGGTGGATAAGTTGCGAGCCAACTATCCCGATGACCTATCCTTCCGCCGTTCTCTGGCGCAAGAGAACCTTTCATTTGCAGAATGGCGCGAAGAACTTCGTTATGTCCTGATTGAGCGTGAAGTCTTCAAGAAAATTAACGAAAAAGTGAAGGCGCCTACAGAAGAAGAAGTAAAACGCTATTACGAAGACCATAAAGATATGTTTAAACGCAAAGAACGTATCTACATTCGTCAAATCGTAGTCGACGAAGAGGCAAAGGCCGACGCCCTTAAAATCGATCTTAAAACCAAAGATTTCGCAGACCTTGCCAAAAAATTCTCGATCACTCCTGAAGCAAAATCTGGTGGGGTCGTGGGATGGATTGAAAAAGGGACTGTGGATTACTTTGATCGTCTGTTTACAGCCGGTAGTGGTGTGCAAATGGTCAAAAGTCCCTTCGGAATTCACCTGATTCGTGTGGAAAAGAAGGCCCCGGCTTCGACCTTGGGCATCGAAGAGGCAAAGCCGCAGATAGTTAGGGCCCTGAAAGCGCAACGCGAGCAGGCAGAATACGTGGCGTGGCTTGATGCCCAGCTCAGAAGTAGTAAAGTTCTAAAGGACTACGAATTGATGAATTCCATTTCCGTAGATACTCGAGGGACTGATGATTAGTTTGCTTGTTTCTTTATTTATTGCCGCTCCTGTTCACGCCGAAGTCGTTGAAAAAACTTTGGCCGTGGTTAACTCCGAAATCATTTTGGAATCCGACCTCAAGGAGCTGCAAAAGCGAATGACAAAACCAGGAATGGTGGACGACGCCCTTCTTGATGGTAAAACTGTTGATTCACTAAAGAACAATCGCAAAGCTCAATTGGATTATTTGATTAATGAAAAATTGATCACCTCTGAAATCAAACGCTTGAATCTTTCAGTAACCAACGATCGCGTGGAATCAGAACTTAAAGATATGGCAAAAAGAAATGGTGTAAGTGAAACAGAACTCGCCAACATCATGAAAGGCCAAGGCATCACTTTGGCTGAGTACCGCGTATTTTTGAAAGATAAAATCGAAAAACAATCTTTGATGGACACAGAGATCATTTCAAAACTTCGCATTTCTGATGAAGACGCTTTGAATGAGTACATGAAGTCTAATCCAAACAACAAACCGTCTATCGACGAGTTCTCTGTTGCACACATTTTCTTTAATCCTAAAAAAGGTGGCGGCGAAGCGGCTTTGAAGCGTGCAGAAGTGGCGTTGGGTAAACTTCGCAGCGGCGAAGGTTTTGAAACCTTGGCTGAGCAGTATTCTGAAGATCCAAATTTCTCTACTGGTGGCGCCTTGGGAACATTTAAGTCTGGTGAGTTCATTCCAGAAATTGAAGATGCGATTTCAAATCTTAAAGTGGGCGAAACTACTGGTATTGTTAAATCACGCTTGGGTTTCCATATCGTTAAAGTAACTGCAAAGAAATTGACGACAGATCCTAAGTTCGAAAAAGCTAAAGACAAAATCAAAGCACAGCTTCTTGAAGCAAGCTTTAAGCGCCAACTGCGTGTGTGGTTGCAGAATAAGCGCGATGAGTCTTTCGTAAGAATCAATGAGTAGACTGAGAATTGCACTCACGACTGGGGATCAGGACGGCATTGGCTTTGAAGTAACAGCCAAGGCCCTCCACAAACTCGGCCCTCAGAAAAATGTGCAGTTCATTGTGTGGCGAAGCGATTCAGTTTCGTCAAAATATCTCAAATTAATCGATCAAAAATTTCAGCGCATCACAGTCGACACTCTTGAAGAGGCTCTTAAAATCGACGGTCCATATCTAATCGATATTTGTTCTGATCTTTCACCTGCACAATGGGTTGAGATCACCGCTAAGGCCTGTCTTAAGAAAAAAATCGACGGCATGGCCACTGCACCTTTATCTAAAACTCTGATCAAAGAGGCCGGCTTTAAAGATCTCGGCCACACTGATATTTTAAAGCGTATTTCAAAAACTAAATCCGTGCACATGGGCTTTGTTGGCGAAAAATTCAATGTGGTTTTAACGACGGCTCATTTACCGATTTCACAAGTCACCAAGCATTTGAGTTTTAGCACCGTCGCGGAAGCCTTGCTTCACGCCAACGAGTTGCGCAAAGCTTTGCCGGTGAAAGTTCGCAACAAACCTATCGGCGTACTTGGTCTAAATCCCCACGCCGGCGAGCAGGGTTTGATCGGCCAAGAAGAGCTGATGATCTTCCCAAATCTCGCAAGTTTCGCTAAGGAAAAGGGCATTCCGGTTGAGGGTCCTCTGGTTCCTGACGCCGCATTTTTCCCAGAAAACTGGGGAAGGTTTTCAATCTATCTGTGTCTCTATCATGACCAGGGTTTAATCCCTTTCAAGATGATTCACGGGCAAGATAGTGGCGTGCATATCTCCTTAGGCGTTCCGTTCGTTCGCACGAGTGTAGACCACGGAACTGCGAAGGATATTTTTTCAAAAAATAAAGCCAATCCAAACTCGATGCTTGATTCCATTCGCTGGGCCATAAATTTAGCTCGACAGGCCTAGAAGTTAACTATAAATCAAGTGATTTCCAACAGATGAGGTAAACATGTACGTACCAGTGATTTTTAGAGAATACGATATCCGTGGCGTTTATAATGGCCAGTTTGACGATAATTTCGCTTATCTTTTAGCGCGCGCTTATGTTGTTTACTTAAAACAAAACAAGAATATCGATAATCCAACTATTACTATCGGCCATGATGCTCGTGTAAGCTCACCAGCGATTGTTCAAAGTATGGAAAAAGGCTTTGTTGAATCAGGCGCAAAAGTTATTCACTTGGGTCTTGTAACGACTCCTGTGTGCTATTTCTCAACATTCACGATGAAAGTGGAT
>JAGIAF010000289.1:0-228 GCA_017745015.1 Bdellovibrio sp.
ATTATAAGAAGGCTCTGGAGTCGGGTGTATTTTCTTATCAGTGTGATCTAAGAAATCAAGGGGCTCAGGATAAAGCTCGTAAGAAGAATGAAGACACCCCTTCTAAAGGTCTTGTAGAAAGCGATATCAGTGGCTCTGTGACCTTCTTTAACGATCCGAATGGTGAGCGCAGCAGTTTGAACTATCTTCAGCAAGTCTTGGTTTTGAACTCGGATTCAACGCGAGTTC
>JAGIAF010000289.1:238-4113 GCA_017745015.1 Bdellovibrio sp.
TCCGAGATTCTGTATTTTTGAATTTAAATTTAAAGAGAGATCCGGAAGTCGCGCCGCCAGAAATGCGCAAATGACGGATGGAAACTTCACGGGCAAGATTCGCATTTGTAAGCAGGGCTTTTGCCCCTCTGGATTCTAAAAATAAAAAAAGGCTTCGGTTTCACGAAGCCTTTCCTAAATAGCTATCTAATTCTAAACACTATTTTTTCTGAGCTTTAGCTGCAAGATCGATCATGATCTTATCAACTGCTGCCAAATCGTCTTCAGTGATCTCATAAACTTCTTTGTCGCCAAGGTAGTTCAAGATCGCTTCCATAGTTTCTTTCGGAAGGAAAGAAAGTACGTTGCCAGATTGGTACTCACGCTCTTTTTCGTCGTAAAGACCCAAGAACGTTTCGTCACGGAACCAGCTTTGTTTGTTCGCTTTTTGAATTGTCGCCAATTCGTCATCGCTTGGATCACGTTGCAAGAACTCAAAGAAGAAACCAGATGGTTTAGCACCTGGCAAGTACCACTCACCAGAGAATACTTGGATCAAGTTTTCGTGATCGTCTTTCAAGATCGGAGTCACGAACTGAACGCCACGTTCAACCATGTGCTTGTGGAACGCAATCAAATCAGGAGTGCGCAAAGCCACGTGCTGAAGGTGAGCCGTGTTTTCATGGCCATCCAACATTTGACGAACGTGTGATGGTTGGTCTTTAGGTTCAGAAGGTTGAACCAATGCAAAAATAGTTGGCAATGGATCTTTTTCCTTTGCTTCCCAAACACCTACGCGAGTTGCGTAAGTCATAGAAACATCTTTAGCACCGTCTTTACCTTTACGCTTTTTTTCATACAAAAGGTCATCAGGAGTTGTTCCGAAAATGTTGCGGAAAACAACATAAGAAAGTTTGTAAAGTTTTGGGTGGAACAACATCGTCATATGGTCGACGGCGAAGTTCATAAATGCTGGTTTTTGTTTGTTCATGAACAAATCCTCCTGGAGGGTCCGATATTAGAAACCCTTGGCCGTGGGGTCAAGACGGAAAAGCCCGTCTCGCGAGGGCGCAGTGCAGAAATACAGATTCAGCCCCGGGAGTAAACAACGCAGAATGATGTGGTTGCAGAAAGGAAGGGCATATCTATGGCAGAAAAACGCAAAGGCTTAACTACAGACACGGGGATTCCCGTTCCAGACAACCAAAACTCATTGACGGTCGGGGAGCGGGGACCGCTTCTTATTCAGGATTTTCAGTTGATCGAGAAGCTCGCTCGGCAAAATCGTGAGCGCGTTCCAGAGCGAACAGTGCATGCGAAAGGTTCTGGGGCCTTTGGAACTTTGACCATTACTCATGACATTTCCAAGTACACCAAAGCGAAATTCCTGCAAAAGGGCAAAAAGACGGATATGTTGGCCCGTTTTTCCACCGTGGCAGGAGAGCGCGGAGCTGCGGATGCCGAACGCGATGTGCGCGGCTTTGCTTTGAAGTTCTATACTGAAGAAGGCAATCACGACATCGTGGGAAATAATACGCCGGTTTTCTTTGTGCGCGATCCGTTTAAGTTCCCAGATTTTATTCATACACAAAAAAGAGATCCAAAATCCAATATGCGCTCACCGACAGCGATGTGGGACTTCTGGTCCCTCTCACCGGAATCAATTCATCAAGTCACAATTCTATTTTCGGATCGTGGCCTGCCAATGAGCTATCGGCACATGCATGGTTTCGGCTCGCATACTTATGCCTTCATCAATGACAAAGACGAACGTCATTGGGTGAAGTTTCATTTCCGTACCGAGCAAGGAATTAAGAACCTGACGAATGCCGAAGGTGCAGAACTTGTGGGACGCAATCGCGAAAGTCATCAAGAAGATCTGTTCACTCATATCGAAGCGAAGAGCTATCCTCGCTGGAAGTTCTATGTCCAAGTGATGACCGAGGAGCAAGCTAAAACGACGCCATACAACCCGTTTGATCTAACCAAGGTGTGGCCTCATAAAGATTTCCCGCTGATTGAAGTGGGTATGATGGAGCTCAATCGCAATCCAGAAAATTATCATGCCGAAATTGAGCAAGCGGCATTTGAGCCCTCCAACGTGGTGCCTGGTATTTCATTCTCTCCCGATAAGATGCTGCAGTCGCGTATCTTTGCCTATGCGGATGCGCATCGCTATCGTATCGGGCCGAACTATCAGTACCTTCCAGTGAATAAGCCCAAGGTTGATGTGAATAACTACAATCTTGATGGTCCGATGCGTATGGATGTGCCGACATACAATGGTGCTTACTATGAACCGAATTCTATGGGGGGACCGGTAGAGCAAGGCAAATATAAAGAGCCACCTTTGCGCTTCGATAACCCGGTGATGTATCGCTACAATCATCGCGAGGGCAATGACGATTACTCGCAAGCTCGAGCCTTATTCCGTCTGATGACTCCGGATAAAAAACGTCAGTTGATGGACAATATCGCAGAACATATGAAAGGCGGGCACGTTCCTGAGCACATCGTACGTCGTCAGGTGGATGTCCTGCTGAAAGTAGATCCTGAATATGGCATGGGTGTGGCTGAAAGAATGAATGTGAAAATTCATAGCGACATGCATCCTTCAACTCCATCGCATTAGGAGATCGCGTGAGGACTTGGTCAGACTACAAGAAAACCATGCGCAGTGAGGAAGAAATATTCGAGGCCGCCCGCGAGGGCGATCTCGAATATATTCGGAATTATCTTTCAAAAGGTGGTGCCATCGAAATCAAAAATCACAAAGGCTACACTCCTTTGATGCTTGCTTCTTACTACGGACATCCCGAAGTCTGTCGCGCATTGATCGCTCAAGGTGCCGACGTCAATTCCGTGGATCATGGAGGCAATACGATTTTGATGGGCGTGGCATTCAAAGGATTTCGTGAAATTGCAGCGCTGCTGTTATCGGCGGGGGCGGATCCGCATTTTCAAAACGTCAATGGCATGACAGCTTTGGATTTTGCGCGGGCTTTTGGGCGTCATGAAATTGTTAGCCTGTTGGATGCTGACGATGCGACGATGTCGCAACGGATTTCACTTTTTCTTAAGATGATCACCTAAGGCGCGATTCAATTTTTCTATAACCTCTGGAGGGACCTTGCTGCACATGATGTAGCGATGGTCTCCTCGAGGTATTTCCGTAAACTGAATGATCAATAGGTCTTCTGGCTTACAGGCAAGAAAAGTGTGTTTTCACATAGCAGCCTTTCAAGGACGAAATCTCAAATTTTCTCCAAATTCAGAGGCGTACAATAAAGAAGTCGGAGGAGTTATGAAACTCTTTGGAATTTTAATCATTGCAGCTTCGTTGTTTTGCCAGGAAGGATTTGCCATGAGCTTTGAACATTATAAAAAACCAAGCGATCAAGAATTGAAAACCAAACTGTCCAACACTCAATATGAAGTGACTCAGCACGAAGGCACCGAGCCGCCATTTCAAAATAAGTATTGGGATAATCACGAAGAGGGTCTTTACGTTGATATTGTCTCTGGTGAGCCGCTTTTTAGTTCTAAAGATAAATATGATTCAGGAACCGGTTGGCCCAGCTTTACTAAACCCATTGATCCCAATGCCGTGACGACGAAAGTGGACAAAAAACTTTTTATGGAAAGAACTGAAGTTCGCAGTAAAGTAGCCAACTCTCACTTGGGCCATATTTTTGATGATGGCCCGGGACCCACTGGTAAACGTTACTGTATGAACTCTGCAAGCATGCGATTTATTCCAGTGAGCCAACTTGAAAAAGAAGGCTATGGCGAATACTTGAAGCTCTTTAAGAAATAATTAAAAACTGATCTCTCAGAGTGCGCATAAATAATTATCATCTGTCCGACCGCTGTATCCGGCGACGATTCATTGCACC
>JAGIAF010000028.1:0-8456 GCA_017745015.1 Bdellovibrio sp.
GGGATAAGCCACGCCTTTGTGTTCATAGGTATCGCGACGTTCCACCAAAATAAGCACTAGCTTCATTTCGTAATAATAAGCCATACCGCCATGCTTAGGGGCGCAGTCGTACCCGGGAGGCAAGAGCTCTTCAATCCAAGCAAGGTTATTGAGGATGTGTTCCATGGCTTAAATCATACTCACTTCTTGAAAAATTCCAAACGCCAAGTGAGCATGCGTTAGTAACTTACATTGAAGCCGCCAAGAAAGCCGCCATCTTGAGGCACAACATACCATGAGGGTTTAACTTCATCTTTGGGATGCTCCCTTTCGGTGGAGCGTTTGTTTTCAGCTAAGCACGTCCCAAGTCCGAAGCTTCCACCGATGGTCGCTCCTGCAACGACGTCATGAATATAGTGAGCGTTATCATTGATGCGACTCATCCCCACAAAAGTCGCCAGTGAGTAGGCCGCGATTCCCCAAGAAAGTGAATGACGACATCCCACATAAGAAGCAAATGCAAAGGCCGATGCCGTATGGGCCGACGGGAAAGAATCATGATTCGAAGAGTGATTGGGGCGTTCCTCTTGAATGGTGTATTTTAATGCCGAAGTCACAAGATATGAATACACCGTCGCAGATACCATGCCGGAAGCATTGCGATAGCCCATCTTATAATCGCCAAATAACTCTGCCGCCGCCATACCGCCGGCATAAAGCAGATTCGGAACCTGCTTACCCATAAGATCTCCAAAATTCGAAGAGGATCCCAAAGGTTTATTATTCGCCATGTCTTCTTGCCACGATTGAGTTTGATCTCGAGTCAGATAGAACAAAGCTGTTAACGCCGTACCACCCAATAAGAAGTACTTCGCATCTGTGGTGACGGGACTTTTAAAATTATCCCAACCATCGATCAACAACGAGGTATCTTTCGATGCTGCCGCTTCGGCAAAGCAATGCAGCGACACCAGCAGTGAAATAAGAAAGTAACGAAATGAAGAAAAGTTCCGTGGCAAAATAATATCTCTCGATTAACCAAGGGGTTCAAGGTGTTTACTTTCGCTCGACTGCTGATGATTAAAAAGACAAACTCTGTCGCTTAAAAAGAGTTTATGTCATTTGAATTAAATTCTGGGATTTTTTGCGTCCAAAGAAACATACTTAGACCATGGGCCAAGCCTCCGTTGTTGCCCTTGAATGAAATATTAAGCTAACCTAAGCCGATGAAAGCTCTTGAAAAACAACTTACAGAACGTTTCTTTAGATATCTTGCCATCAGCTCTCAAAGTGATGACGCCATCTCCGCCCTTCCCAGCACTCCTGGCCAACAGAAAATGGCGGAACTGCTCGCGGCGGAATTGAAGACTCTGGGGGGCCTTCAAAATATTCAAATCGATCAACATGCGACGGTCACAGCGGTGAAACCCGGAACAAAAAAAGGTGGACCGCGCATTGGCTTTATCACTCACATTGATACAGTGGATGTGGGACTCAGCCCAGACATTCATCCGCAGATTTTAACTTTTTCTGGTGAAGATGTTTGCTTAAATAAAAAAGAAAATATTTGGCTGCGAGTTTCCGAACATCCTGAGATCCTGCCTTACAAAGGCCAAGAAATTATTTTCAGCGATGGCATGAGCGTTCTTGGGGCTGACAACAAGGCAGCGGTCACGGTGGTGATGACCTTGCTTGCAAATCTTCGTGATGACCAAGAGTACGGTGACATCGTCGTTGCCTTTGTTCCCGACGAAGAAATCGGTTTGCTAGGCGCGAAAGCCTTAGATCTTAAACGCTTCGACGTCGATTTTGCTTACACGATTGACTCTTGCGAACTAGGCGAAGTGGTTTATGAAAACTTTAATGCCGCAACAGCGGACATGACCTTTACCGGTGTCACCGCTCATCCGATGTCAGCTAAAGGTGTTTTGGTAAATCCTATTTTGATGGCTCAAGATTTCATGAGTCATTTTGATCGCACCGAAACTCCGGAAAACACGGCGGGTCGCGAAGGCTATATCTGGTTTAATGGCATCAACGCCACTCAACAAGAAGCCAAGCTCACCGCTTCCATTCGTGATTTTGATTTGCAAAGCTTTGGTGCTCGCAAAAAGAAAATTGAATCCGCGGCAAAAGCCGTGGCTGCGAATTATCCGACAGCGCAAGTCTCGGTTAAGATCACAGATACTTACAGCAATATCAGCAGTGCCATCGGTGAAGACCGTCGCGCCATCGATTTAATTTTTGCAGGACTTAAAGAGATTGGTGTGGAGCCGAAAGTCATCCCCATGCGTGGCGGAACTGACGGTGCGGCTCTTTCGGCGAAGGGAATTTTAACGCCCAACTATTTTACGGGGGCTCTGAATTTCCACTCGAAATATGAGTTTTTACCGCTAACTTCCTTTGTGAAGTCTTATGAGCTTACGGAAAAGATCTGTCTGCTCGCCGCAAGAATGGGGTCCTGAAATCCTCTGTTGACAGATTCTCAATTGGCTATTATCTTGGTTTCTATCGTTAGGGAGTAATCGTTCAGCTTCTCCGCTGAAGGCATGGTCGACATACTGGGAAATTCCCCGGCCATTTCCGCAAGACCCCATCTTGTTGATGAGACTAACACGAGTGATTTTATTAATCGCCGTGTTGTCTCCTATTCTAGAAAGACAATCCGGCACAAAGTTTATGAAGGACGTATATGTCGTTTCTATTTGAAGTTCTGTTCCTGGGTGCTGTTTTGAGTGCCGATTCTTTCTCTGCAGCCCTAGCAATGGGAAACCGTCCTTTTAAAAGAGCTGATGCTCTGAGATTTGCTTTTTCCTCTGGAGGCGCCGAAGCCGTTGCTACCTTAGTTGGCTTCTGGGCAGGCGCGAATATTATTCGTTTTATCTCATCCTTTGACCATTGGGTAGCGTTCACACTTCTTGCCGGCGTTGCCTTGCATATGGGTTACGAAGGAATCCAAGCTCTTCGCAATCAAGATGTTGAAGACGACAATCCAGAAGAATTCCATAGCTTCGCCAAAGTATTGCTCGTTTCATTTGCGACAAGTCTTGATGCTTTCGGCGTCGGTGTGGGCTTGGGCATTGCGAATAAGCCGATCACTCCATTTATCATTTCAATTGGTCTGTTTGCCTTTGCGACGACAATGATTGGTCTTTACTTGGGCAATCGCTTGTCCGGAAAATTCGGTCCGATCTTCACGCTCTTCGGAGCTTGTGTTTTGGGGTACATGTCGATTCAAATGTTAAGCATTTAAACAGAAGAAACTGCGCCACTTGCGTGGTGGTTGATGCTTATAAGAGCATCTGGTATCCGGACTCAATTGATCGCGCTGCTTGAATAGGATCCAACTGAGGTTCTCATCTATTTTGCTTGAGAGCCTCTTGGTATGTCTCAAAACTCTCTTCGTCATTATAAATGCCCCCATTGTGGCAGTTCTGCTTTCATAGGACGGGGGTACTTTTATAAGAAAAGCACTAAAACTTATATCCCTCGGTACTCTTGTGGAGATTGTAAAAGATCGTTCTCTACAAGAACGGGCTCATCGACTTATAACCAAAAACGCCCTGATTTAAATCGTGAGATCTGTAAGCTTAACTGTTCTGGAGTAGCCATGCGCCAGATTGCTCGGATCCTTGAGTGTAATTACAAAACGGTTCATGACAAAATTCAATGGATGGGGATTCGAGCGAAGGATAGAAATTCAAAGCAAGATCTAACGTCAGAAACTCTGTTCATTGATGAAATGGAAACCATTGAGCATACCAAGCTCAAACCCCTCACTATTGCTGTAGCAGTTAATGAGAACTATAAAATCTTAGGTGTTAGAGTGGGCACCATTCCCGCTAAAGGTAAAACTGCAGCAATTTCTTATAAGAAGTATGGATACCGCGAGAATCAATCTGCAGAGAAAACCAAAGAACTTCTCTCTCAGATCAGTCAGCAGATCTCAAAACCATTTTCAGTTATTAAATCTGATGCAAAGCCTTCTTACAGCAAGATCATCAACGAAGCGTTTCCAAATACTCCTTATCAACAGTTCATTGCTGCTGAAAATAAAGAAAAGCGTCGAGAACAAAAGTACTTAAAATCAGAAAAACTCATCTACGATCCGATTTTTCCAGTAAATCATACCTGCGCAAAATTCCGAGATCACATCAAGCGTCTTTCCCGTCGCAATTGGTGCACAACCAAGATCAAAGAAAATCTCGAACTGCATCTCAATCTCTATATCGCATACACGAACAACTATAACTTTCTTTAAGCAATTCGAAGGCAAGAATTTGGCTGAGGGGTTTCAGGATTTGCTGGCCGGAAAGAGGCCTTCGTTGGCGCCATGGATGGCGCGCACCTCTGCGAAGCAGTGGCAACGATCGAGCTGGATGCGGGCCGACTGAAGCGCCAGGAAAGCCTGGAGCCCCTCAGTCAAATCCTCGCGTTTACCACCACACTAATGGCGCAGTTTCAATAAATTAGATGCTAAAACGCTGTTGGAGACGAGAACGTACTTGGGCTAAGATCACATCGTAATCACCGTGATCTTTGATCACCAGATGAGCATGATCTTTCGAAGGTTCTACAAACTCATCATGCATAGGGCGCACTTGCAATTCAAATTGCTTGCGCACGCCATCCGGAGTTCTGCCGCGTTCGACCACATCGCGATTCAAACGGCGTTCAAAACGCAAGGATTCCGGCGTATCAAAGAAGATCGCCTCATCCAATTGGGCACGCACTTCGTGGGAGTGCAGAATTAAAATACCATCGACGATAATAATTTTGGTGGGATTTCCAAGAAGAGTTTCTTTTTTGCGAGAATGGGTGACAAAGTCATAGATCGGAATCGCAAGAGGGACGCCGGATTTCAGTAATTTCAAACCTTGCGCCAGCAAAGAGAAATCCAAGCTGCTCGGATGATCGAAATTCACCGAGCCACCATCGCCATCAAACTTCGCCGACTGATCGATATAGTAATTATCTTGATAGATAATCGAACAGTTCTCTTCTCCAAGTTGACGTTGGAGTTCTTTAGCGAAGTATGTCTTACCAGATCCGCTGCCGCCAGCGACTCCGATGATATGAGGTCTTTGCATTGATCCTACCTCGTTTGGAACAAACGGTCGCCAGCGTCACCAAGACCCGGCACAAGATAACCCATTTCGTTCATCTCATTCTCGACGTTTACTGTGTAGATTTCAACTTCTGGATGGTAGTGGTGAACTTTTTCAAGGCCTGAGGCGCTGGCCAAAATGCTGATCACCTTGATTTTGCCTACGCCGTAGGCTTTCAGGCGATCAATAGCCGCTAGAATCGTATCCGCCGTGGCAATTAAGGGATCGCAAAGTAAAACTTCTTTGCCTTTCACATCTTGAGGCATTTTAAAGTAATACTCAACTGTGTTGTGTATGAATTTGTCTCGGTAAATACCGATGAAGCCTGTGCTCGCAAATGGAATCATCGAAAGGGCCGCATCAAGCATTCCATTTCCAGCACGCATGATTGAGACAACTACGGGTGGATTCACGATACGCTCCGCCACCGCTTTAGTGATGGGTGTTTCAATTTGCACCTGCTCTAGGTGAGACCAATCTTTCATGGCTTCATAAATCAAAATTTTAGACACTTCTTTTACAAGTTCACGGAACTCATGAGAGTACGTTGTGCGATCGCGCAAGTAACCCAATTTGTGTTTTAAAAGTGGATGATTGATGATTTTGATATTTCTATTCATAAATAAATTCTCCGAAAAATTAGAACACAGTTCCGTCACTGAGGATTTTTAAAGGAGGGGAGCTATCAGCACGCAAGCTCTTCGCTGCTTTACGACCCGCCCACCATGTGCCGCCTTCCAAAACCTTTGCAAGCGGGAAGTCTGCTGGTGTTTTGTTCAGACGCATTTGCACCTGTTGGCCAATGCGATCAAGCAGGCTCACAGTCAGACCACGCCATTCGATCACAAGCTCTGAATCAGGGCGGTGAACTTCTTCGGCAAGTTTTGGATTTTTTAAAGAAATCAAACCGCGATCTAGCAACAAACCACCATTGCGGTATTCAGCAAGACCCGTCAGTTGGTCCACATTCGTCAAAGTGAAGCCTGCTTCCATCAACGGTTCCATCAAAGAATAAGTCATCCATTGAGAGAGCTTATGGAAGGCTGCCAGACCACCCGGAACTTTCGAATAGTTCCAAGTGTCACCTAAGTTCACACCAGCAAGTTGCAAACGGCCTGGCCAGATGTCGCCAAGACCGTCAAGTACCGCACGCAAAAGTTGCGGACCCGTGACTGTCATGCCATAGCGAGTTTTCAAGTAATCAACCAAGCTGCCCGGACGAGCCAGAGGGAAAAGTTCCGTCTTGCGAGCCACTGTTTCACCTAGGTTTTGCAAAAGACTCAAGCGGCCTTCAACGCCCACTAGGGGATTTTTGTCGCTCACTTGGAAGGCTTGCGCCAATGTTTCAACGCCCAAGTTTTTTAAGCCTTGAGCTGTGGCACGAAGAGGTTTTTCTGCTTTGTGAGAAAGACCGCCGTTCATGAAGAGATAAAAGCTTGCGACACCCAACCCTTCAGAGCGTTGAATGTCTTGCCCCGTGCTTTCCTCGTGATATGCCCACAGATTGCCAGCACCCGCATCCAACAATACGGAGGTGATTACTAGATCGAGCTTAATACGCGCGCGCTCCATAGGCTCAAGATCTTTGATGCGCTCTTCAAGAATCGCCACACGATCCAGGCCACCGGCGCGGAAGTGTCCCCAGCGCGAGTGGAAAGGAATTTCTAAAGACGGGTAGTTGTCACGAATGACATCCACCACATAGGCCACCACGGAATCAAACTTTTCAGGATGGTAGTTGAAGTGAGTTTGTCCTTGTTCTGTCAAAGACAAGATCGCCTCAGAACTGTGGCGGATGGCTTTTGGTGACAACAAGAAATCGAGATCTTTTTCTGAGTAGTTATTCATCGATGGGTCTCCCTGTAACAAGAGCAAGTTCCTCTTTGGATTTAACTTCGCCAGCTGTGAAGTAGCCCGCCGCTTTTTTAGCTTCGATTTCTACTTGAGCATCTGGTGGGATCAGATCCGCAGGAATGGAGATGCGATTTACGACTTCGATACCGCTCTTCACGATAGCGTCGTACTTCATGTTGCTCATGGAATGCAGATTGTGGATTTTCGTAATACCGAAGAAGTTCAAAATGTCTGGCATCAACTCTTGGAAGCGTGCATCTTCAACACCGGCCACACATTCTGTGCGGTGGAAGTATGTCGCAGCAGAGTCGCCGCCTTCTTGACGCTTTCTGGCGTTGTACACCAAGAACTTCGTCACTTCACCCAAAGCGCGGCCTTCTTTACGGTAGTAGGCGATGATACCCACGCCACCACGTTGAGCGGTGCGAGCGGCATCTTCAATACCGTAAATCAAATAAGGACGGCATGTGCAGATGTCTGAACCAAACACATCAGAGCCGTTGCATTCATCATGCACGCGGCAAGTAAGTTCAATTTCAGGATTCGAAAGATCTTTTACGTCACCGAAAACGTAAACAGTCGTGCTGCCGATAGGTGGCAACATCACTTTAAGATCCGGGCGAGTCACTAATTCCGGGAACATGCCGCCAGTTTCTTGGAAAAGGATCTTACGAAGTTCGCCTTCGTCAACGCGGAGACGCTTTGCGATACCAGGCAAGTACCAAACCGGCTCGATGGCGATCTTAGTCACCTTGATATCGTGATTTTCAGTGACGATTTTGCCGTCAACTTTTAAGCGACCGGCATTGATAGCGGTTTGAATTTCCGGAATTTGCAAGCGAGCTTGAGTCACCGCGATTGTCGGGCGTACGTCATAGCCAGCGTCATAGTATTCCTGGAAATGAATAGGAACGTCAAAACCCCATGGATCCAAAGACACAATTTTGTCTGGATCAAACCACGAAGGAAAGGGACCGATATCTACCGGGCTTTCGGTATTATGAAGATCGGGACGGTGAGCGGTTGAGTACTTACCTTGTGCAATAGAAAGCGCACGGTAAACCGCATAGCTTCCGCTATGAGTTCCGATGGCATTTCTTTTTTTAGTATCCGTCAAAGAACCGACAACTGGGCCGCGCTTTAATGGGTCTTTGTTGCCCCAATCAATGGGCAAGCTGTCTTTGAAAACCTGACTTGAATGCGAAGTCAAAATAACATGTGCTGATCTTTTAAAATCACTCATAGATCTTCCTTAAATTAAGACATCCAGTTGCTGTCTGTTTGTTTTTCCCACTTCATCGTTACTTTTTTCATATTCGACCAGAAATCCAGGGAATGATGTCCCGTGATATCGCCGTGACCAAACTTAGATTCGTGAATGCCGCCAAAGCTGAAGGGCTCGCGAGGAACCGGAACACCCACGTTCACGCCCACCATGCCAGCGGCAGCTTTTTGAATAACTTTTTCAGCCAGCGCACCGTTAGAAGTGAATACAGAACAGGCATTGCCATAAGG
>JAGIAF010000028.1:8466-17678 GCA_017745015.1 Bdellovibrio sp.
CATAAGGATTGGCGTTTTCAATTTTCATCGCTTCAGAAATGTCTTTGCAGCGAATGATGCTTAAAACCGGACCGAATAATTCGAGGTGAGCCGCGTCCATATCAGGAGTGACCTGATCCAAGATCGTTGGCCCCATCCAGAAACCACCTTCGTGACCTGCTGGCAGAGTGGCTTTGCGACCGTCCAAAAGAATTTTGGCACCTTGTTTCTCTGCTTTCGCAATCGCTGTGTGCAAGAATTCCACTTGAGATTTCGTGATGATGGCGCCCATGTCTTTACCAAGTTCCAAAGACTTTGCGCGCTCTAAGATTTTTTGAATGTGTTTATCTGTGTCGCCAACGGCGAGAACCACAGCCGCCGCCATACAACGTTGACCTGCGCAACCCGTGAAAGAGTCGCTGATGCCAGGACCTGATAAATCATGATTTGCGTCTGGCAAAAGCACGATATGATTTTTTGCGCCACCCAAAGCCAAAACGCGTTTGCCTTTGTTCGTGCCACGCTCATAAACCGCACGGGCGACCTTGGTAGAACCTACGAAAGCCACGGCTTTGACATCTTTATGATCAATCAAAGCTTCTACAGTGCTTTGTCCACCTTGCAGGACTTGGAAAAGTCCATCCGGCAAACCAGCTTCTTTCAAAGCGGCGGCGATACGCATGGAAGTCAGTGGAGTTTTATCAGAAGGTTTCCAGATATAGGCATTTCCCAAAGCCAAAGCTATAGGAATCGTCCACATCGGAACCATGGCTGGGAAGTTGAATGGAGTGATGCTTGTTACAACACCCAGTGGTTCGCGACGGTACTCACAGCTGACGCCACGAGAGACTTCCATCTTGCCACCCAAATCCATGTTTTGCAGGGCAGTGGCAAACTCAAGAACTTCAATACCTTTCAATAGACCGGCCTTGCCTTCAGCAAAAGTTTTTCCAGATTCAGAAGATTTCAAGTGAGCGATTTCATCCAGATCGCGCATCAAGATTTCGCGGAAGTTGAAAAGAACTTTGGTGCGTTCTTTCAGAGGAACATCAGCCCAGATTTTTTGAGCCGCAGAGGCTTCTTTTACGGCCAAGTCGACATCGGCTTGAGTTGACTCATGAAACTCGCCGATGTTTTTGCCGTTATAGGGACTTGTAATCTGACGTTTTGGACCAAGGGCAGGTTCAAATTTTCCCGAGATGAAATTCAAACAGGGGATGGGGCTCACAGGAATTTTAACACTCATAGTTTCCTCTAGTTCATTTTGGAAAAGAGGAAACTCTATTTACACTCCGAAGCGCTTGCCAAATAAAAAAGGAAAACCAGTCTCATCTGTAATGTTGGAGTCCATGGAATGACATGAGTGCGTGCGGATTAAATTTCTAAAATTAGCGTCACCGGTCCGTCGTTCAAAATTTGAACTTTCATGTCCGCACCGAACTGTCCACCATAAGTTACTAATCCTTGAGCGCGAGAAAGTTCCAAAGCCTTTTCGTACAAAGCCTCTGCCGGGGCCGGAGCTTCGGCGCCAATGAAACTGGGACGGTTGCCTTTGCTCGCGTCTCCCAACAAAGTGAATTGCGAGACAATGAGATGTTCTCCGTTGATATCTTTCAAGGACAAATTCATTTTGCCATCAGCATCTGGAAAAATGCGAAGAGCGGCGATCTTCGTGATCAACTTCTGCAGCTGCGCTTCGGTGTCTCCTTTAGCAACTCCTAAAAGAGTGAGGAAGCCCGGACCGATGCGAGAGATTTCTTTGCCATCCACTGTGACGGAGGCGTGCTGCACACGCTGAACCACGGCCTTCATTTAGAAGTGGTCGCCGTTTTCGTAGTATGCTGTTTGTGGCAAAGCCATAAAGATCACAGCGACATCTTCAGCTGGTGCTAGCGCTTTCACTTTTTCAGTGATGATCTTCGCGCAAGCATTTTGAATTTCTTGGGAGCGAGGGAACCACAACACCTCAATAAACGGATAGCCGGCAACTTTTTGTGCTTGATAGAAAAACTTTGTTGCGACCAACTCAAACGTAAAATTATCTTCGCCAGTTCCAATCGCTTTTGCCAAATCTTTGACGAGGGTGTTGCTCAATGTAGAGACTTGATCTTCTGTAAGGGCGCGCATACGAATGTGTGGCATAGTTCGATCCTTTTAAATTTTTATCCTACATATCATATAGAAGCCTGTTTCAAACCGATACAGAAAAATGTGAGGACCTCATGTCCCGGTGTAGAGACTTCAGTGTCCTAACTATGTACCGATTAATCCTTGTATTTTCATTTTGAAATGGGAGTGGGCATGAATATCTGGAAAGGGCGGAGCTACCGCTTTAAGACTTTGGCTTTATTGATTGTCGCAGTGATTCCTCTGTGGGCCATTGTGCTTTTCTACGTGATGCCGTTGGTGCGCGATAATATGTACAGTGATCGTAAAGCAATGTTACGTAATACTGTCGATCTAGCTTCAAAAACTGTCGAGCATTATCACGGTTTATATGAATCCAAAGTTTTGACAGAAGACGAGGCGAAGACTCAAGCGCTGGGTGCCTTGGCAAAACTTCGCTATGCTGGAAATGAATATTTCTGGGTGAATGACTTGAAACCCGCGATGTTGATGCATCCAATTAAGCCGGAACTCAATGGCAAAGACCTGGGTGAGATGAAAGATCCTAACGGAGTTCATCTGTTTGTGGAGTTCGCAAAGACGGCACAAACTCCTGAAGCCGAAGGTTATGTTGGCTATATGTGGCCGAAGCCAGGTTCTCCGAATCCAGAGCCTAAAATCAGTTTCGTTCGTCAATTCAAACCTTGGAAATGGGTCGTGGGCTCCGGCGTTTACGTGGATGATGTGGAAGCCGTGGTGGCACAAGTTCGAACCAAAGTTCTGGTGGGTTTCGCCATTGCTTTTGCCTTAGCATTTGGTCTTTTTGCGGTCTTCGCCGGAAAACTAATGACCTTCTTAGCGCGCACGGTAACCGATACTGGGGACGCTAGTAAACAGGTGAAGGAAGCTTCCAATATGCTTTCAAGTGCTGGTCAAAATGTCGCTCAAGGCGCGGTTGAGTCTGCACAGAAAATTGAAGAGACTTTGGATGCCGTTAAAAATCTGAATGACGTAGTGAGTGCAAATCAAGAACGCGCAAGTCAAGCCGCTCAACTTGCTCACAAGTCAGAGACCGGTGCGACTCAAGGTGCTGAAGAAGTGAAGCGTTTGATTGAGTCTATTTCTGTGATGTCAAAGATTTCTCGCGAGATCACATCTGCTATGGACATCATCGATGATATTGCCTTTCAAACAAATCTCTTGGCTTTGAATGCGGCGGTCGAAGCCGCACGAGCAGGGGAGCAAGGTAAAGGCTTCGCTGTGGTGGCCGACGCCGTTCGCAGCCTGGCTTTGAAATCAGCAGAAGCTGCGAAGGAAGTTAAATCCGTTATCACCAGCAGTGTCACTCAGACCCGTGTGTCTTTGGATCTAGCTGAAAAAAGCGACAAGGTCTTGAGTGAGATCGTTTCATCAGTACAAAAGGTGAGCGTTCTGAATCAAGAGATCGCTGCAACAACGACGGATCAATCACAAGGAATTCAAAGCATCTATCAAGCGATGGGTTCGTTAGAAAAGCAAACCCAAGCTTTCTCGGCAGCAGCGGAGGAAACCGCAGCTACGTCAGAAGAAATGTCTGCTCAAGCTAATACTTTGGAGATCATGGTTAACAACATGGCTTATGAAGTTGTTGGTGGTAAGAAGGCGGCTTAGGTCGCTTAAAAAGTCGAGCCCGGGAGCTTGAGGAACTCAAGCTCCTCTCGTGTGGAGTCTCTGCCAAGAATTTCATTGCGGTAGGGATACCGTCCAAAGCGATCGATCATCTCTTTATGTAATAACTCAAACTCTAAACTACTCTCAAGGCCCTGTTGTGAAAACAAGCGCACGGCCTCTTCATGGACTTTTTCCGATTCACTGTGCATATAGGGCATGTATAGAAAGCTTCGCTCTAGCAAATTCAGCTTTTTGTCGTCGCCACAGGCTACGGCCTCTTGGGCCAGAGCCAACGCCAACGTATCGTTTTTAAATGCCAAGGGCGAATCCCGAAACATATTTCTTGAAAACTGATCCAGCACAATAATTTCTGCCAGGCGTCCTCGAGCTGTTTTTCTCCAGGTGTAAGTTTCGCAACAGGCGACTTTTTTGTAGATTTCAAAGAATCGGGTGCGCACCAATTCATCGAGTCCTCTGTCTTTTGTAAACCACAGACGGCTGTCGATTTCGTGAAACCAGAAGTGAAGAATTTCTTGTGCACGACTGTCCATACCCCAAGGATCACGCCATCTGTCGGCTTCGTCCAGAGAGAGTGCCAAGACTCAAATTCCGTTTTCACGACTCCTCGACGATAATTGTGCCAAGGAGATCTTCCATGGCAGAAACAAGGATATTAGTCGGCAAAGGGGATCAGGCTTGTTATCTGGAAGGTCGGTACGCCAATCGACATGGTTTGATTGCTGGTGCCACGGGAACGGGGAAGACCGTGACCTTGCAAATTATGGCTGAAGGATTTTCTGATCTTGGTGTTCCAGTCTTTTTAGCGGATATCAAAGGAGACCTGGCGGGACTTTCACAAAAAGGCAGTGGGGAGTCTAAGCTGCAAGAACGTGCAATCAAGCTCGGCGTAGATAACTATCAAGCAAAGTCCTACCCCGTCGTCTTCTGGGATGTCTTTGGTAAGAAAGGTCATCCGGTGCGAGCGACGATCTCTGAAATGGGCCCCATGTTGCTGTCACGTCTGCTAGATCTTAACGATACTCAAAGTGGTGCCTTGAATTTGCTTTTCAAATACGCCGATGACCAAGGGCTTTTACTTTTGGATTTAAAAGATCTAAAAGCCATGTTGAGTTTTGCTGCAGAAAATACCGAGGCCTTGGGAAAAGACTATGGGACGATAAATAAGCCAACTCTAGGAGTCATTCAGCGCGCCTTGTTGAAATTAGAAGAACAAGGGGCGGAGTACTTCTTTGCGGAGCCTGCGCTGAAGTTGCAGGACTTTATTCAAACTAAGAACGGCCAAGGAGTGATAAATATTCTTGCCGCCGAAGAGCTTTATCCTCAGCCCCAGCTATATGGGACTTTTCTGCTGTGGCTTTTATCGGAACTATTTGAAAGTTTACCAGAGCAAGGGGATCAAACGCTGCCAAAGATGGTTTTCTTTTTCGATGAGGCGCATTTACTTTTCAATGATGCTCCGAAAGCTTTGGTTGATAAGGTGGAACAAGTTGTGCGCTTGATTCGGTCAAAGGGAGTGGGCGTCTATTTTATCACTCAAAGCCCCCTAGATGTTCCAGAGAAAGTTTTGGGACAATTAGGCAATCGCGTGCAACACGCTCTGCGCGCTTTTACTCCCAAAGATCAAAAGGCCGTGAAGACTGTGGCTGAAACTTTTCGCGCGCAACCGGGTCTTAAAGTTCAGGAGGTCATCACTGAGCTTGCTGTCGGTGAGGCTTTGGTTTCCATGTTGATGGAAGGCGGGGTGCCCGCTCCTGTTGAAAGAGCGAAGATTCGTCCGCCGGCTTCGCGCATGGGAACAATCACCGAAGAAGAGCGTGCGGCTGTGATGCAAGCGTCTCCCTTTAAAGGGCAGTACGATAAAGTGGTCGACGCAGAGTCGGCTTATGAAAAGCTGATGCTTCGTGCGCAAAGTAAAACTTCTGAAACACCAGTTGCCAAAAGACCAGTAAGCAAGGAACCTGAAAGTATGTGGGAAGCGGCAACTAAGTCAGCTGTCAAAGCCGCAAGCTCGCAAATGGGTCGCCAGTTGGGACGAAGTTTGTTGCGAGGAATATTGGGTTCTATTAGTAAAGGAATGAAATAGGTGTCAGTCAGTCATCGTCGGGGTCTGCATTGGATTGCTTGCTTTGAGGCAGGCAAGGGCTTGTTGGTTTTACTTTTGGGATGTGGTGCGCTTAGTTTGCTGGGCCACGATGTTCATCATATTGCTGTGCAAATTGCCCATCACTTGGGATTGGACCACGGTCACCATTATGCCAGTATTTTTTTGAAACTGCTTGAAAACGTAAATGATAAGACCTTGCAATTGCTGGCGCTCTTTGCGGCGGCTTATTCCACCCTGAGATTTGCAGAGGCCTATGGGCTTTGGAAGGAAAAAAATTGGGCGAAGTGGCTCGCCATTATTTCCGGTGGTCTTTATTTACCCTTTGAAGGCATGAAGCTGGTGGAGCATTTCACCTGGTTTAAATTTGCGATCACTGCGGGTAACTTGGTGATCGTCATTTATTTGGTGGTGATAAAGATTCGCGACTAGCGAAGTTCCTCACAAAGGAGCTGATCTGAATGAGCTTGGCCTTCCTCATTATGAGTCACTAGGAGTGCATCAAGACTTGCACCCTTTGTTTCGGGGATCATATTGATCGCCAATTGAACGCCGTTGCCTTCAAAAAGAATTGGCAAGCCCGGTGTGCTCGCATCAATTTTTTCGATGGTTTGATAAGTGGCCTTACGAAGTCCTCCAAACCAAGAACGCACCACTTCGATATGGCTGATTCCAGAAACTTTATCTTCAAGTACCGTGAGATAAACGGAATCGTCCATCACGAGTTCTCGAGATTGGCAGCGGAAATTTGGTTTTAAGATTTCGATTTGGATCGCGTGAGCGGAGAGTGTCGAAAGAAATAGACTAGCAAATACACCGATAAGTTTTATGCGCATCACGATATGCCTCCTCGTATCTGGGGTTGAGTACGGGAGTATTAAACACTTCGGGCGCGTGAGGCAAATTTCAGTTCCGTAAGCTTGAGTTTAACACCCTTGGCACTATGCGGCTGACTCTCTAGGGAGAGCCAGCCACCTAATGGGGTGAGGGAACCCAAAAATTACAAAATCAATTTAACAAGTTCGAGCCATTAGTACGTTTGTGGGAAGCACTCAGCAGTTCCACGAGAAGTCGTGTAACCGTAGTATGCAACACCGTAGTAGCCGCGGTAAGCAGAGCAAGTGCCTTCAGGCAAGCAGCCGATTTGTGTACCAACATAACCAGATTTGCCTTGGCAAACAGGGCCTGTTGTTGAAGTAGATGAAATAGGTTGGCAATAGCCGTTCACTAGTGCCGTGTTAGCGCTGCAATAAGAGCTAACGTATCCACAACCTGCAGTTGTGTTCACTTGGCCAGAAGCACATGTTGTAGCTGTTGTGCCGCTGTTGTTGCTCTTAGAGCAATTTGCCAAGAATAGAGTCATACCAGCCAGTAAAATCGTAAGTAACATATTCGTTTTCATAATTCCCTCATTTGTTTCAAGTTCATGTCTCAATAACCTACATACTCAAGGGTTGTGCCAACACCGGTATGGGCGAGCCCCGGTTTAAAAGGCATTGGGGCGTTCTTGTTTGAGACAGCGAACCAAAAGAGCCGAAAAAAGTTAGACAGTCGTCACCCCATAGCTTTAGCGATGGCGGATTCCATATTTTCACAACATTCCTTTATTAGAGTTAAGTCATAAGGGAGACGAACATTATGTCTAATGTAACTACCGAGATCCAAGCGAAGCCTGCTGAGCAGAACATGGCCTCATCTGAAGAGATGCAATTGCATTTGTTACTGAGAAAGATCACGTCTGAATTTGAGACGGCACTAGAAGCTTTCTTTGATTCGTGGGGTATCACAACCACACGCTTTGTGGTCCTGAACCTTCTATATAATAGTCCAAACGGCATGACTCCAACAGAGACAGCAAAAGCCGTTGGAGTAACCAACGCCACGATCTCTGCGATAATATCGGGCTTGAAGCAGGCAGGGCTGATTCAACCGATTCAGAACGCGGGGGACAGTCGCTCCTATAGAATGCAGCTTACAGACTCTGGTCTAGAGCTCATGCGCAAGATCTATCCGGCCTATAATGAAAACATAATGAGACTGTGGTCGCAGTTTGATTCTGCAGAGAAAAAGAACCTCGGCAACCTAATGACTCGAGTGAGTCAGCTTTTAGGAGTTATGGGAAAAAGCCGATAGAAATCAAGTATGAAACGCGTCTTTGTCATAGCAGTTATTATTGTGCTGGGAGTAGTCCTCTTTTGGTGGGGTCACCGTTCGCGCAATGAAACTGCGGTGATGACTCCGGCCACGGAAGTCGTGCAAGACGACGCCAGTACTTCTGATACTTCAACTTATCCAGAGAGTGCTTCTTCCGGCGCAAATTCTGATTCCTCTCCAAGTGCAGGAGCCGCTTCCGGCCGGGGCACAGCGGGGGAGGAAGAAGCTCCTTTGCAAATGCGTGCGCGTGATTTGAATCAACTTGTCGATAGCACTTCGAATTTATGGAAGCGTCCAGCGCCGGCAGAGCTAAGTAAGCCTGTGCTCTTGAGTGAAACTCGTTGGAAATTATGGCACGGCATGAAGGCCGTTCCGGCTTCTGAGTTTCGCAGTGACCGTGACATGGCCAGCGGCCGTGTCGGCGGCTTTGTCTTAGTAGAAGATCCGTCTCTTCAAGATGATATGCAGAACTTCTCTGCGAACAAACCCATGGTGGTCTATAACGAACGCCTGCAAACAACTGGCGTGGTCACGGGTTCCATTCAAATAGTTTTAAATCCTGGTGTGAATATCGAAGAGCTTGTGAAGGATTACGGTCTGAAGGTCGTCGCAAGTTTTCCGGAAACACGTGTTTATTTTCTCACAGCTCAATCAGACACTTTTGATTTGGGTTCTTTATTGAACGTTTTAAAAAGAGATGCTCGCGTCAATGATGCGAAGCTTGAGATTGTGAGCCGCAACTATGAAAAGAACTAGAGTCTTTGGCATAGTCGCTGGACTCGCAGTCGTGAGTTCTTTGAGTCTGTTTTTTACGAACTGCTCAAATATGGGTTTTGAATTAGCTGAAGAAGCCTGCGAGATCACTGATAACGGCGATCCATTTTTGAGTTACTCTTGGCATTTAGCGAACTGTGGGCAGAGTGTCTTTGCTAAGAATGTCGGCGCCAAGGGCGTCGACTTGAATCTTAAGAAGACTTGGGCTCAGGGTATTTATGGGCAGGGAGTTAAGATTCGCGTTTCCGATGATGGTCTTCAAGACGGTCACGAAGATTTAACTGGGAACTTTTCTTATAGTTCGAACTCTCGCGATTATTCTATTTCTTCAAGTGGCCCATGGAATTCATTAACCGCACCTCCTAAGTCGACTTCTGATAATCACGGGACTTCAGTGGCAGGATTGATTGCAGCCGTGGGCTGGAAC
>JAGIAF010000290.1 GCA_017745015.1 Bdellovibrio sp.
TACGGGAATCAATTTCTTTGATCGGATGAAGCAATTCATGCAAAAGATCGCGCTCCTTTTGCGCAAGTGATTTTACTCGTTGATCCAATTCGTCTTGAGAGAGTGATTTCAAATTCATTCAAATTCCCCTGTGAAATTTAAAGGTAATCTATCATGGGTTTCTGAAGGTGATTTAAGAGCGAGAAGACAATACGGTGCGTATCTCGTTGCTAAACTCATTAGGTGCCCGTGGTGGAGAGATAATAAAAATTGATTTTGAAATTTCAAAAAGGCATTAAAGCGTGGAGCTGAAGGGATGCTGGAGAATCATTTATTGCGTCAATGATTTTATGAATTAGCTGCATTAAAGATTATCATCACAGTTTCAGCTTATTCAATTTTATGAACGAAGCATTCTTTCCAGACCTTCTAAATTCCACCGCCACTGTGGCAGTGAATTTATTGACCAAACTGTTCTGCCAATACAATAATTTCAATGGCTAGAGTTTACCTATTGACCTTCACGCTACGTGAAACCCGAGACTCCGTTTTAAGGAGATTCCTATGAATATTAAAGAGTTTTCTGAAGTTACCGGTCTGACTCCAAGAGCGATTCGTTTCTATGAAGAGAAAGGAATTCTGCGAAGTATTCGTGACCCCGAGAATAAATACCGCACCTATGGAAAAGATGAAGTGGTGATGGCCCAAAAAATCTCTCAATTTAGGAAAATGGGATTTTCGATTGAGGAAATTGGAGGAATGTTAAGAACTTCGCGTGATCTGAGTGTAGCAAGTATCTCCAAAAACATCGAAGCGAACCTCGATAAGCTGCAAGGCGAGATGAATGCCATTCAGAAACAAATTAGAGATGCGGAAGCGCTTCTGACGGCCTCTCACAAAATAAACCCACTGACTTCTCGTCAGAAGAAGGCATTTAAAAATGCCGCTTTCACGGACCTAAATGCTTGGACCGTGCAATATGCAGAAGAATGTCTTGAAAAGAAGAAACTTGGGGTTGATGAAGAGTTGCAGATGGTCGCCTGTGCCTATGCAGACCTAGTTTTGAAAGCCGCGAACCAAGGAGATCTTAAAGATCTTGGTACATCTTACGGTCTCATCGCTAAATGCCTCGCTAAAATCAAAGAAAGCCGTTTAAGCAAACGCCACCTAAAGCTCGCTCAAGCCTATTTCAATATGGCAAAATAGCAAAAAGGTGCCAGGCACTTTTTAGATACACAGTGAGTCGCAAAAAAAGAAGCAGGCACCTTTTAAACCATGGACCAGATGAGGCCGTCGCGGAGACCGACGGCGGGAATGACGATTTTTTGGGTTTCTGCTTGGCGCATGATGGTTTGAACTAGTACGGCGGCGGGGACGATGACGTCGGCGCGGTCGGGGCGGAGGCCGATTTTTTCGATGCGATCACGGATGGATATGGCGCGGAGTTTTTCGATGATTTCATCGAGTTCCGTCAAAGTTAGGAATGTATTTGGAGTGCGTTTCAAGAGCTGCACCTTTAACTGACCCAGACATTCTAAGTTGCCACCAGTGCCGATAGCGAAATCCACCGGGTCATGATCGCAGTTACCGTAAATATGCTCGCCTAAATCGGCCAAGAATTCACCCATGATGATGTTCAAATGGCTTTCGTTCATTTTGCGCTTGGTAAGATTCTCTAAAACGCGAACTGTTCCCATGGGGAAAGATTTCGTCGCCTGCATCTTTCCGCCTTTAGAGAAAGTCACCTCAACGCTACCGCCGCCGATATCGATTAGCATGGTCTTTTTATTATCCAATTCGACTTCTTTACGAACGGCTAAGTGAATCAGGCGACCTTCTTCTGTGCCATCGATGATTTCGATATCGATTCCCGAATGTTTGCGAACGGCATCAACAAATTCTTTACGGTTTTTAGCTTCACGGCAGGCACTGGTCGCAACCGCGCGGCATTTTTCCACCTTCATTTTCTCATTGGTCTCAGCAAACTTACGGAAAGTGGCAATGGCGATCTCCATCGTCTCCGGGCTGATGATTCCCGTGGTGAAGACGTCGTGGCCTAAGCGCACAGGAGCGCGGAACTTCTTATCAATGCGAAGAAGAGGAGCGGCATCAGAAATATCAGCAACCATCATGCGAATGGCGTTGGATCCAATGTCGATAGCAGAAACACGACGTGACACGCTAAACTTCTCCTTGTCTTGGCAATAGTATATAAAAATGCGAGCATCAGAGACATGAAAAAATTGATTTTTGTCGCCTTGTTGTCGTTTTTTGCCTCTGGGCAGGCTTTGGCTCTTTCAGATATCGAAATTACTGGGGAGGCGGACCTAAATGCCCTGGTTTATTTGCTTCCTACCGGCGATCAAGGGACTTCTGAGTTTCGTGTTCCTTCTTTGTTAGTAGACTTGAACATTCCTTTGAAAGAAGGAAACCTGCTTTATGTCTCATTCGAAGGCGCTCAAAAAAGAACCGACACGGGTGAAGATTTTGTCGTCAACACTCGCGAAGCTTATTTGGATTTGGTCAGCATCTTTGAAGGCATGCACGCGATTCGCTTTGGTTTGATTCCTGACTCATGGATGGAAGCCCAATACCAAGACTGGGACTACCGTTTCCTGGGTTCAACGGCTTGGGTGATCACAGAAAAATGGAAGTATTCTTCCTACTCGGACCTGGGCCTTTCCTTTATGTCGGAAATGCCAGCAGATCTTGGGGAGTGGGCTATTACGGTAGTGAATGGTGAGGGGCGTGATCAAGACAACCCGGGTCCTCACAAAGACGGTTCCCTGTTTCTGCGTTTTACGAAATGGCAGCCTTTTGCGTTTTCTTTAAACTATGTGCACGGCACTTATGAAAACTATGGCGACGATGTGGCGGCAAAAGAGCGTATCCAAGCGGCCATGATTTATAAGCCGGAAGACTCGAGCTGGAGAGCAGGCTTGGAGTTTTTGGACACTCATGATCCAGCCGATGCGATCACGGATGGCAAAATGGCGGATGGCGTAGATGTAACGGCTTTGACAGGACAAGCAGTTCACGGAATGGGTGGAAGCGTTTACACTGTGTTCGGCACGGGTCCCAAAGCTGAAGTCATGGTTCGTTATGACTATTTGGACGCTGCCGTAGGCGAAGATGGCAAAACGATGCAAACGGCAATGGCTGCATTGGCCTATCAAGTGACCCAAGATATTAAGACGGCTTTTGCTGTCGACCGTACTTGGTACGGTGAAGACTACGGAAAAGGCATCCGCGACGCTTCAAAAGTGGAGATCGCGGCGCAAGTTCTGTTTTAAATTGTTAAGATTCTGTTAGAATGTGTGAGAGATGCCGTGTTAAGCGGTGTTTTTCTGACTTAAAACTTATAAATGAAGACAACGGGGGACAAAGATGGAACGCGCCATCGACACTCAGCTAGAAGATCTAAAAAAAGTGATTCTTGTTATGGGTGGTCACGTAGAAAAAGCTCTAGCTCAAGTAACTGCTGCACTACTTTCCCGTGATGTGAACCTCTTTGCGGATGTTCATGAAATCGAAAAGCGTATTAACGAAGATCATGTGCGTGTAGATAATATGTGCATGAACTTGTTAGCCAAGCAAGGCCCCGTCGCGAAGGATCTGCGTCTGATCATTTCGGTTCTTAAGATCAATAACGATCTTGAGCGCATGGGTGATCAATCAGTGAATATTTCTTACTCAGGTAAAGACTATTTAGGCCGTAAACCGGTGCAACAGCAATTGAACGACATTCAAAGAATGTCCGAGTGTGCTGGGCGCATGGTGAAAGGCTCTCTGGATTGTTTCGTACGTGGTGATGTGGAAGAGGCGAAAAAGATTCTTCTCATGGACGATGAAATCGATGCTTTGAAAAACAAAGTATTCAAAGATTCCATCGCTCACATGAAAGCCCATTCTGACGACGTCGAAGCAAGCATGGATTTGATTTTGATCGCGAGAAACCTAGAGCGTCTAGGGGACCACGCGACAAATATCGCAGAGGACGTGATTTTCGCGTTCACAGGTAAGGACGTTCGACATGGGGGCAAGTTTGGTTGAAAATTCAGTTCAGGTGATGGTTGTAGAGGACGAACAAGAAATCCGCGAACTTATGGC
>JAGIAF010000291.1 GCA_017745015.1 Bdellovibrio sp.
CTTCCGCGCCGTGAACAACATCAGCTACAAAATCAACAAAGGCCAAACCCTCGGCATCGTGGGTGAATCTGGCTGCGGGAAGTCAGTGACTTCTTACTCTTTAATGAGGTTGATCGAACGCCCCGGCCAAGTAACGGGTGGTCAAGTTTTGTTGAACGGTCGCGATATTTTGAAACTTTCAGAAAGCGCGATGGAAGAAGTTCGCGGTGGTGAAATGGCCATGATCTTCCAAGAGCCTATGACCGCATTAAATCCTGTTTTGACCATCGGTTACCAGATGGACGAACAAATCATGCGCCATAAAAAATGCACACCTAAAGAATCTAAAGAGCGTGCGATCGAAATGCTTCGCTTGGTGGGTATCCCTTCTCCAGGTGAGCGTTATGACAACTACCCTCACCAGCTTTCCGGCGGTATGAGACAAAGAGCGATGATCGCCATGGCTCTTTCTTGTGAACCGACTTTCTTGATTGCAGATGAACCAACGACAGCTTTGGACGTAACCATCCAAGCCCAAATCTTGGAACTCATCCAAGGCTTGCAAGAAAAGTTCAATATGACGGTGCAATTCATCACTCATGACCTGGGCGTGATCTCTGAGATCTCCGACCGTGTGATGGTGATGTACGGCGGTCAATTCTGTGAATCCGCTGATACGACTGAATTGTTCTTAAATCCACGCCATCCTTATACGGCGGCGTTGATTTCTTCTCGTCCCAAATTTGGTGAGCGTGTTAATCGTTTAAGAACTATCGAGGGCACTGTGCCCGCTCCCCATGAACTGCCGAAAGGCTGCCCGTTCGTCAACCGCTGCTCTCGTGCCGTGGGTGAATGTGCTGGAATGAAACCACCAATCGTTGAAGTAGGACCAGGTCACACTGTGGCTTGCTTTAACCCGGTACCATAAGGATGAGAGCGATGAACGAAATCATTCTTGAAGCAAAAAATATTAAGAAATACTTCCCGATCAAAAAAGGTCTTCTTCTTCGTGAAGTAGCCAGCGTTAAAGCCGTGGATGACGTGTCTTTGGTTGTGCGCAAGGGTGAAACTTTGGGTCTGGTGGGTGAATCCGGCTGCGGTAAGTCCACTTTGGGTCGTACTTTGATTCGTCTTTATGAACCGACAGCTGGTGATATCCAATTTGAAGGTCAGGATTTCTTGAAGCTTAAAGGCGAAGCTCTTCGCAAAAAACGTCGCGACATGCAGATGATCTTCCAAGATCCGTATGCTTCTTTGGATCCACGTATGACTGTGGGCCAAGCGATTCGCCAACCCATGGACATCCATAATGTTGGTTCAGCTGAAGAGCGTGAAAAACGCGTTTTAGAGTTGATGGAGCTTGTGGGCCTTCGCAAGTCGGCAGTTAATCGCTATCCCCATGAATTCTCTGGTGGTCAACGTCAGCGTATCAGCATCGCCCGCGCGATTGCTTTGAATCCTGAATTGATTATCTGTGACGAGCCCGTGAGTGCTTTGGATGTTTCGATCCAAGCGCAGATTTTGAATTTGCTTGAAGACCTGCAACAAAAGCTAGGTCTGACTTATATTTTCATTTCCCATGACCTTTCGGTGATTGAGCATATCTGCGATCGTATCGCGGTAATGTACTTGGGTAAAATTGTTGAGATCGCGGAGCGCGATGAACTTTTCAAAAACCCTAAACACCCGTACACGCAAGCGTTGATCGGCGCGATCCCGCGCGTGGGTCATGGTAAAAAGAAAATGAAGAAATCATTGGGTGGCGAAGTGCCAAGTCCGATCAATCCGCCACCGGGTTGCTCGTTCCACACACGCTGTCCGTATGTCATGGATATTTGTAAAACGAAAGTTCCGGTGCTTGAAGGACAAGGCGGCCATTTGAAATCGTGCTGGCTTGAAAAAGCTCCGGAATTTAAGTCTGAGTAGTTTAAGAGGCTTACTTACCCTCCGGCTCCGCCGGAGTAGCTTAGGAGAAACAATGTTGAATTTTGCAAAAGGAATGTTGCTCGCAGCAGCTTTGGGTCTTGGTGCTCAAGCCGTTGCCGCTCCAACAAATGCCGAACTTAAAATCGGTATCTCTCAAGAATTTGAAACAATGAATCCACTGATCATGTCCATGTCAGCTTCTGCTTACATGTACCGTCTTGTGGGCCGCTCTCTGGTGAACCTGACTCCAGATGGTAAATGGGTTCCGCAATTGGCTAAAGAGATTCCTTCTCTTGAGAAGGGCACTGCTAAAATCATCGACGATGGTGGCAAAAAGAAGATCGTTGCTAACTGGGAAATCATTGAAGCTGCTAAATGGGGCGACGGCAAACCAGTTATCTGCCAAGACTTCATCACGGCACACACTATTGCAACGGCTCCAACTGTAACTGTTGGTGAAAAAGAGCAATGGACGCAAGTTGAGAAAATCGACATTGATCCTAAAAATCCTAAAAAATGTACTTTCAAGTACGACAAAGCTATCTGGTCATTCTACCAACTAGCACAGTTCTTCCCGATCCCAACTCACCTTGAAATGCCTGTGTTCCAAAAACACGGTAAAGCCAAAGAGGGCTACGAAAAGAACTCTAACTATGTTCGCAACCCAACCAATCCAGGTCTGTACAACGGTCCTTACGTTATTACTGACGTTAAATTAGGTTCCCACGTAGCTTTTGCTCCGAACAAAAACTTCTATGGCAAACAACCCAACATCAAAAAAATCGTTGTGAAGTTGATTCCTAATACGGGAACAATGGAAGCGAACCTTCGCTCTGGCACAATCGATATGATCTCGGTTCTTGGTTTGGATTTCGACCAAGCTTTGGCATTCGAGAAAAAGGCTAAAGCTGAAAACTTGCCATTCGACGTGCACTTTGTACCTTCAGTGACTTACGAACACATCGACTTGAACTTGGACAATCCAATTCTTAAAGACGAGCGCGTTCGTAAAGCGTTGTTGTACTCTATCAACCGCGATGACTTGGTAAAAGCTTTGTTCGAAGGCCGCCAAGAAGTGGCTCTTCATAACATCTCTCCAAAAGATGCTTGGTTCACAAAAGATCCAAAAGTCATCACAGTGTACAACTACTCAAAACGTACAGCTGGCAAACTCTTGGATGAAGCTGGTTGGAAAATGGGCGCTGACGGTTTCCGTTCTAAAGACGGCAAACGCTTGTCTTTGGTATTCCAAACAACTGCGGGTAACAAAACTCGAGAGCTTGTTCAGGTTTACCTACAAAACCAATGGAAACAAAACGGTATCGAAGTTCTAGTTAAGAACGAACCAGCACGCGTTTTCTTCTCTGAAACAATGACGAAAAGAAAATTCGGTGGTTTGGCGATGTTTGCTTGGGTTTCTTCTCCAGAAAACAGCCCACGCTCAACTGTTTCGACAATCGCTATTCCTTCTCAAAAGAACAGCTTCTCTGGCCAAAACTTCATGGGTTGGTCTAACAAGAATGTAGATAAAGATTTGGATGCTTTGGATCTTGAGTTCAACGCTGCTAAACGTATCACTATTGTTCACGATATCTTGAAACACTATACTAACGATGTTCCAGTTCTTCCGCTTTACTACCGTTCAGATATCTCTGTAACGCCTAAAAACTTGAAGAACTACAAAATGTCAGGTCATCAATTCTACGAAACAAACAACGTAGAAGACTGGAATTTGAACTAATTAACTGATCGAGGCTGCCCGTGACTACATTTATCACCCGTCGCATTTTGCAAACTCTCGCTGTGATAGTCGTTCTATCCTACGTGGTTTTCTTTATGATGAGCTTAATGCCCGGAGATCCCGTTGACATGATGGTAGCCTCCAACCCTAAGATCACTTCTGAAGACGTGGCTCGTTTAAAAGCCCTCTACGGTCTTGATCAACCCATCTACAAACGTTACGGCAACTGGATCGCCTCTCTTGCGACAGGCGATTTGGGTTACAGCCGCACCTACCGTGTTCCAGTGCAAGAACTGATGGGCCCACGCTTGTGGAATACCTTCGTTCTTTCAGCCATCTCTTTGGTACTCTCTGTAATGATCGCAGTGCCTCTGGGAGTCATGTCAGCCTTACGTCCGGGAAGCAAGTTAGATTACTTTATGAATCTCTTCAGCTTTGCC
>JAGIAF010000292.1 GCA_017745015.1 Bdellovibrio sp.
GGCTCAAACCTTTCAAAAGTAAAAGACCAATATCGCCTTCTGTTTTTGTGAGATTCCATTTTTGAAATTGCTTCTGGATGTGAGGCTGAAGTCCCCCACTAAGAATGCAGTCATGGGAACAGTTCGCGGTGCCGGAATTTTGCATGAAGTCTCCCTCTAAGAGACATCAAACGCGAATATTTCTTGTATGTCATCCTACATGTGTTTGAAACATGAAGAAAAACTCGCAGAAATTTATAAAGTAAACATGGGTTTATTTTATTTTTAGACCTTCATCAAGTAGCGAACTTCGCGCATAGTGAAAGTTAAACGAGATTGTAGATCAGAAAGCATTTCGAGATTCGCATGAAGCTGCGCCAACACATCGATCTCCACCACAGGTTGATCAGCAAGCTCATGGTAACTCTTGTGAGTCACAGGCTCTTGAGAGAAATAAGATTCTACTGCCGCTGTTTCTTCAACTTGCACTGTTTCGTTCTTATTTACTACTCTCATGGGATCTCCTCTGCTTCGCTCTTTCGTCTTCGAGCGCCGACTAAAAAGTCTATTTTTCTTCGGTTCAATCTCTCAACTTAAATAAACTTACATAGAACTTTTACAACGCGTTCCACTAGTATTCGCACTTCAAATCCGCTGTATCCACATTCGCAAGCTCTGTACGATCCAGCGCACTTGGAAGATACGTCGCCATCACCGAGCCGCCGGTATCCTTATGTTTGAGACCCAAAACATGTCCCATTTCATGAAGGATCAACGCCTCGATATTCACCGCTGACGCGGATTTGCCTTGGTTCCAGTAAAAATTGAAGTTCAAATCGTTCACACGAATATCAGCTTCCTTAATTTGATCGCCGACCCAATAAACACTCGTGCGAGCTTGCTCAGAAGCGCGATTGCTCTCCCAGCTATTCAAGAAGTAGATAACATTTTTGCCGTCTTTATGAGGTTCTGCAGGGCCGTCAACACGCGGAGAGGTCACGATATTGAAGAGACGACGACCTGCTGTTTTCTCCCAAGTGTCCGCGGCATTCACGATGGCGCCTACGTACTCTGGCGGAACAGATTTATGAATATACAGCGTCACAGGAACGTCAGACTTCCAAGAAATGCGTTCTCCATAAACGTTTTTTACGAAGCCGCAGTCTTCTTGAGATTTAGGCGCACAGGCTTGTACAAACAAAGCCGATGTCACTAGCAATACTAAGCCTAACCACTTCCACATGGGTGCGTCCTCCTATAGTTAACCTATTACAAAGATAGGACCACCCTGGCACCACCAGAGCTCGAGCCTAAGTAGCCGAAAAGATGTAAGATTCATGGAGGAGGCAAAAATGCCCAAAAAACTGACTTTGTTCAGAAAGATCGTCTAAACCGCAGACAGGGCGCGGGTTTCCGGCTAAGGCTTTGGAATCAGGTGAGTTTTTGGTGTAAATGAAATGGGCACCCCGTCGCCGCAAAGTGGGTGCAAAATTGCTCCAGAAGAGTTGGTCCGGGAGTTGCTCTATAGGAAGTCAGTGGCTCATTTTGAGACCACTCGCCGGGCGGCCCCCACAATCGTGGATATCGCTAGAGCCACCCACCCCTCCCGTCACATCATCCTGCCTACAGGTGGCGAGTCCATAAGACTCCAAACCACCTTCGCGCGCGTTCTGAGCTTCTAGAAACTTGATGATACCCGCAACTCTTGATACACCCTTTTCATTCCCAAAATGAAAGGCTATCCATGATGAAATTAACAGTGATCCCTGGTGACGGCATCGGCCCTGAAATCATGACTCAGGTTATCCGCGTTCTTAAACACGTACATGCTCCGTTTGAATACGAAGAGCACCAGGCTGGTGAAATCGCCCTTCAAAAACTTGGCGATCTTTTACCGACAAACACTATTGATTCCATCAATAAAAACAAACTTGCGATCAAAGGCCCCACAACAACTCCAGTTGGCGGCGGTCACAAATCTATCAACGTAACAATGAGACAAAAGTTCGATCTTTACGCAAACGTACGCCCAGTTCGTTCATTGCCTGGTGTGCAGTGTGTTTGCTCTGATGTTGATTTGACAATTGTTCGTGAGAACACAGAAGACCTTTACGCTGGAATAGAGCGCATGGTTGACGAGAACACCGCTGAGAGTATCAAACGCATCACTCGCAAAGGTTCTGAAAGAATCGCGCGCTACGCTTATGACTTGGCTCAAAAAACAGGTCGCAAACAAGTTGCGATCGTTCACAAAGCCAACATCATGAAAATGTCTGACGGCTTGTTCTTGAAAGTCGCTCAAGAAGTAGGTTGGCAATATCCGAACATCCAAACGAAGGATGTGATCGTAGACAACGCCTGCATGCAACTTGTGACTCGCCCACAACAATTCGATGTGATCGTAACAGAGAACCTTTACGGTGATATCTTGTCAGATCTTTGCGCGGGCCTTGTTGGCGGCTTGGGTGTTGTTCCGGGTGCGAACATCGGTGATAAAGCGGCGATCTTCGAGGCTGTTCACGGTTCTGCTCCAGATATCGCGGGCCAAAACAAAGCCAACCCAACAGCGTTGTTGCAATCTGCCGTGATGATGCTTCAACACGTTGGCGAAAACGCAAAAGCAGACGCCATCATGAAAGCATTGATCGCAGCCTTGTCTGACATCAATGCCCGCACTGGCGACCTCGGCGGCAAAGGAACAACTCAATCGTTCACAGACGCCATCATCCAAAAACTCTAAAAGTAAAAGGCGAAAAGGTGCCTGCTTCTTTTTTTGCGACCCACCAAGTCGCAGAAAAAGAAGCAGGCACCTTTTTGTTTTTCTTTTGACCTAAACAAATTTAGCATTAAGCACATGAAAAACTTAAGTTTGCTTCTTTGCTTTTGCTTCTTCCTTTCTGCATGTGCCACTAATCAAAAAAGCCGAACGGCTGCAACTCTTGCCGGTATTGGAGCGGGCGCAATTATTGGTGCGGCGACGGCTCCTGAAGATGAGCGTGCGGAACTGCATGCGCTTTATTGGGGTGGTATTGTGGGCGTGTTGTCAGCGATTGCAGCGAACTACTACTTTGACGATGACAAAGATATGAACGTCATGAAGCTTGAGAATGAGAAGATGAAAGCTCAACTCGACTTCTTCCAAAATGGGCCTGCGACTTTGTTGTAAGAAACCAAAGGCAACGCGGATAAGAAATACTTTCAAAACGGCAAAGCTAAAATCAAACTCTACAAAATTGATCAATGGGTTGATGACGGCCCTAATAAGAAATATCACCGCGATCAAATGATCGAAATTATGCCTCTGGAAAAGAGCGAGTGATGCGCCAGAATGTCTGGAAGATTCTTTTTGCGGTTTGCTTGGTCTGGGCTCTGATTGTCAGTGGGCTGTACTGGCAGTTGAAGTCCAATCCCCGCGTTGTAGCGATCACTTCCGATATGGCCTTGCGTGATCGCGGCTCCCAAACTGCAGAGCTGAACGAAATGGAAAAGATCACTTTCCTACGCCAGTATCTTGAACGCTATTTTACGTATGACTCAAATAACTTCTGGCAATCCCAAACGTCGTTGGCCTTTTTGATGGGCCCTGAACTTCGTGAAAAGCGCATTCAGGAAGTTCAACGTCTGCGGGAAAAGATTCAAAGTAAAACGATGAATCAAAAGAGTCAGCTTCTATCTTTAGTAAGCAACGGTAAAGACAGCTATAGCGCCGTGCTCTCCATTCAGATCAGTGAAGACAAAGGCAAGATCAGCTCTATTATCCTTTCGACGGTACTAAGCCTTACGACGGCAGAACGGACTTTAGAAAATCCTTGGGGATTGCTGGTAAATAAAATGGATATCTTACTGGCATCTCAAGACCAGGCGAAGATTGCCAGTGACTTGGGAGTAAGCAGGGATACACCACTGGTCATTACTTTCCCCTGCGCGATCGAGAATGTAGAAAGCACTTCAGAAAGTTTACAAACAAAGATCACGACTTTGAACGTCAGCGAATTGCAGCTGAGCTCAAAAACTTCATTGTCTGTGCCGATTCAATTAACTGCATTCTGTAAAGAAAAAGAATACCACTTCACTTTGTCAGAGACGAAGAGTCACGCCACTC
>JAGIAF010000293.1 GCA_017745015.1 Bdellovibrio sp.
GGGGTATTCATGTCGGGGCGATTTTTCCATATCGCCATCCAGGATATTTTCCACTTTATGGCACGACATTTTTAGTGGTTGAGTGGCTCCTTACCTTGCTGGGCGCGGGTTTGCTGTTAACCAGCTATCGTCGTCCAGGAGCATTGTTGGCGGCTGTTGGAATTGCGATGAGTCTTTCGCAAATGCTGCAAAATCAGAAAATTTTATTGCTGCTAATTTTGTTGGTGGTCGCTATTGCAAAACCAGAAGACAGTCCGGAGGCGCGCTGGTTTTTACGTTGGCAACTTGTTTTAGTCTATGGTTTTACTGCTCTTGCGAAGATATTCGCAGAGTTTTCCACAGGCGCAACTTTGGCAAAAATTTCTCCGATTGCTCTGAACGAGAGCGTATTTTTGGTGCTTTCTTGGTTCGTTATTGCACTTGAATTGATGATTCCATTTTGTCTTTTCAAAAAACGCCAATGGGCTTGGTTTGCCATTGCGATTTTGCATGGAAGCTTTACGATTTTCATGCGCGACATTGCGGCTTTCACACTGGGAATGTTCGCTCTCGCGGCGCTTTACTATAGCGACAGCTCGTGGTCCTCAAAGAGAATGATAAAATCTAGTTAGTTTTCAGAATAGAAGTGGCTTTGATCCAGCCAGTGATGGAGCCCGGGTAAGTCACTTGCACCCAGTCTTTACTTTCGTTTTGTACGATCACTTCCATGCCACCATAAAGATCTAGCAATGCGGCTTGGTTATCTCCGGCAGCGGCTTGCATTGAAACTTTGTCGTCAATGATGGTCGCGCGCACGATAGATTGATCGTAAATTTTTAGCACCAGCAAAGTCAGAGAAACTAGAAAGCCTAAAGAGAGCAAGGCACCGATGACCGGAAATCCTGGGAAGGCTTTTTCTTCCGCAAAGGCGCGACGTCTTTTTCCAAAATAAGAAATCAAAATCCATCCGCCAGCGAATAATAACAAGGCGGTAAGAACTAAGAATGCGAAGAGCGGAACCGGTGACAATAAGTTCGCTCTGATGCTTTCATATGTTTCGATTTGATGGGGTATCTCTTTGATCTCCATTTGTGAAAGAGCAAACTTTAGTCCGGCTTTTGCCGCAGGAAGTTCGGGATCGGAGCTCAAAGCTTTGCGCAGAAGGCCAACAGCGAGTGGCTTTTTTCCCAATTGGTACTGGGCTAAAGCCAAGTTTGTGAGTGTTGTCGCGTTATGTGGATCGCTCTCAAGAGCTTTGGCGAATGCGTCACGTGCTTTATCGTATTCCTTAGCAACATAATGCTGAGTGCCCTGCTTAAATAGCTCTGGAAAACTGTTGTTTTGAGTCCATGCTAAAGTGGGCAAAATAAGAGTAAAAAAGAACACAACGAGTCGCATTGCCATAGTTTTTAAAGCTTACAGATAAAAGTCCTCGGATGTCTACCAGGTGTCTTGTCTTAGTCCTGAGCGAAAGGTAAACTAGACGGGCATTTCAAAAAACAAGGGGTCTGGAAAAATTTTAAAGACTCCGCGAAAGGTATTATGAGTTCTCTTGTAGGCCATCAAATTCAACAATCAGATACAGTTAATTCTCTTATCAAAGATCTCGTTGGAGAAGTAACGAAACTCAACTCTTCTTTGGAAGGTATCCGCGCTCCTCAGGATGCAAACAAAGAAGCAGGAAAGCAAAAGATCGAACAAACAGGTTTGTTGCGCGGTCGTCCTTTGCACTATCAATACATGGGTACTGGTGCAGGTCGTGGTCCTTACGTTGAACTTGAAGACGGTTCTATTAAATTGGATTTGATCAACGGTATCGGCATTCACCTGATGGGTCATGCAAATCCACGCGTAATGACGGCAGCCGTGCGCGGTGCGATCTCTGACGTTATCAATCAAGGCAACTTGCAACCGAATAACGAATATCGCCTTTTCACAGAAAAAATGGTTCAGATCGCAAGCAAAAACAGCCGCTTGAAATACGCATGGATTTCTACATGCGGTACAATGGCAAATGAAAACGCGATCAAAATTTCTCGTCAAAAAAATTCACCAGCACGTATGGTGATGAGCTTTAAAGATGCTTTTGCCGGTCGCTCAACAATGATGGCGGAAGTAACCGACAACCCAGCTTACAAACAAGGTTTGCCAGAGTATCACGAAGTACTTCGCGTTCCGTTCTATGATAAACGCGATCCAAAATCTGGTGAAAAAGCATTGAACGCAATGAAAGAGCACGTAGCAAAACACGAAGGCAATATCTCTGCATTCGGTTTTGAGCCGATGTTGGGTGAAGGTGGTTACCAAGCGGCTCCTCGCGAATTCTTTGTGCCTCTTTTGGACTTCTGCAAATCTAAAAATATCGCCGTATGGGCTGATGAAGTTCAAACATTCACTCGTACAGGCGAATACTTTGCGTTTGAAACGTTGGGCTTGGGTCAATACATCGACATCTGCACAATCGCTAAGACGGCGCAAATCGGTGCGACACTTTACACAGAAGAATACAATCCAAAACCAGGTTTGATCGCGGGCACATTCTCGGGTTCTACAGCGGCATTGTCAGCGGGCACTGAAATGTTGACGATGCTTTCTGAAGGTTTCTTGGGACCACAAGGTCGCGTTCAAGCCATTCACAAACGCTTCATCGACGGTATCAATAAGTTGAACGAAACATCTTGCAAAGGTCTTGCGACAGACGCAGGTGGCATGGGCTTGATGGTCGCTTTCACTCCGCATGACGGTAAGAAAGAAAGTGTGAACTCGTTCTTGAACAAACTTTACGCGAATGGTGTTATCGCATTCCCATGCGGTAAAGATCCAGTGCGTGCTCGTTTCTTGATCCCTGCAATTATTCAAGACCAAGACATCGATGTGGCTTTGAAAGTCATCGAGAAGACTTTGCTTGAAGGGGTGTAGTTGGATTTAATTGAAGCTTGCCGCCAGTTTATCGCAATAGATAGCACGCCCTCACATGGCAACCGCGAGTTGGCACGTTGGGCGGCAGCTTTCTGTCGTCAAAATGGTCTTCATGTTGAAGAACAGGAAGAAGTTGTGGGCGACTTAGAGCAAGTGAACATCATTGCTCGCCCGGTTTCAGAGCGTCCTAGTGCTGAGTTCTTGTTTCAAACTCATCTCGATACCGTGGACCCGGGACCGTTTCCGTTGTGGACGCTGACAGGGAGCAATCCCTTCGATGCGCATATCATTGATGGCAACATCTATGGTTTGGGAGCAGCGGATGTTAAATTGGATTTTCTTTGCAAGCTTGTAGCAATCGCCTCTTTTGGAAATAATCGCGCGTGGAGACTTCCGCCAGTATTAGTCGGAACTTTCGGCGAAGAATCTGGAATGCAAGGCGCACTTAAGCTGATTCGTAAAAATAAAGTAGCAGCGAAGATGGCCCTTATCGGGGAGCCAAGTGATCTGAAACTGATCAATGCTGCAAAAGGTTTTGCGAGCGTTGAGGTGCGCATTCCGTTTTCTGAAGAAGAAATTGCGTACCGGAACGAACACAACTTGCGCGAAAGTACTTCGACCCAATCCAAGCTTTTCCGCGGCAAGGCTGCACATTCTTCAACCCCACATTTGGGAGAGAGTGCGATTAATAAAATGTTCGAGTACCTGATGATGCTTCCGGATACGGTGAACATCATGGAGATCGACGGCGGGATTAACTTTAATACGGTTCCGAGTCATGCGTTCTTAGAAATCGACATGGTTTCCACGGTGAAGACACCGATCGCGAAAAAGCTCGCGAACATTTACCGCGGTTTGAAATCTTTGGAACTAGAGTTTTTGAAATACAAAGACGAGGACTTCTTCCCAAGCAGTCCAACGTTGAATATCGGTTTGATTCGAACAAACGAAGACGACATTCAACTTTCGGGAAGTTGCCGTCTGCCACCAGTGATTACGCATGAAACGTATGAAGCTTGGATGGATCAACTGCGCCAGGTCTGCGAAGAAAATGGCGCGGTCTTTAGAGTGAATGATTATAAGAAACCATACCGCACCGAAGTGAATTCTATTTTGGTGAAGGGATGTTTGGATGAACTTCGTACAC
>JAGIAF010000294.1 GCA_017745015.1 Bdellovibrio sp.
GAGGAAGCGATTCACTCCAAATAATTGTTACCTTCGCAAACGGTTTCGGCAGGAAAGTTTTGTTCCAAGATTTTGGAAAATGAATGGCGCGATCACACGCTACACCGGCGGCGTAAATCGGGCCATGAATCATGCGTGAAAGCTCAAAGACTCCGGGTTTTACTTTGTGTAACGGGCCCTTCGGGCCATCAACCGCAAAGCTGCAATTTCCCCCGTCTTTTACTAAACGCAAAAGACCTTTCAAAGCTTGCACTCCACCACGTGTGGAAGAGCCGCGAGAGGTTTTTGCACCCATCCATTTAAGGACCGTGGCCATCAATTCGCCATCCTTGGATTGAGAAGCAATCGTCGCGATACGATAGCGCTTAACAACCGAAAGCAAAGCCAATTCATCCCCATGCCAATGAGCAAGGACAACGGGATTTTTATTTTCTAGGGATTTTTTAAGAGATTCAGGTTCGAAAAGACGAACCCTCCACGTCCATGAGAGGGTTCGATAAAATACAAACACAATAATCGGAAGGATGTATTTCCTAAACACGATTAGTGGTGAAGAGCCTTTTTGAACTCTTCAGTCAATTTAGGAACGATATCAAAAGCATCACCTACGATACCGTAAGTCGCTTTTTGGAAAATCGGAGCATTCGCATCGTTGTTGATTGCAACGATAACTTTAGAGCTGCCCATACCTGCCAAGTGTTGAATCGCACCAGAGATACCAACCGCGATGTACAAAGTTGGTGCTACTGTTTTACCAGTTTGACCTACTTGCATACCGTGTCCTACCCAACCAGCATCAACTACGGCGCGAGTCGCACCCACAGTTGCACCCAAAACGTCAGCAAGATCGTTCAACATTTTGAAGTTCGCAGCTTCTTTCAAACCACGACCACCAGAAACGATGATGTTTGCTTCTGTCAAATCCAACTTCTCTGAAGCACCTTTAACAATCTCTTTGATCAAAGTTTTCAAATCAGCTGCTGCATTCGTGTGTTCAACAACGTTTGCAGATTTAGAAGTGTCAGCGTTTTCAACTGGCAATTGATTCGCACGCATCAAAACGATTTTGATCGGGCTGTTTTCGAAGTTAACCGTCGCAAATGCTTTACCAGAGTACATTGGTTTAACAGCGGTTACGTTGTCGCCAGAAATTGTCAATTGCGTGCAATCACTTGCTACACCTGTGTTCAAGCGAGCTGCAACACGTGGGAACAAATCCTTACCTGTTGAAGAAGCAGAAGCCAAGATGATGGAAGGTTGAACTTTATTAACGATCGCAACCATGTTTGCTGCGAAAGACTCTGGATTGTAAGAATCCAAAGCAGCGTCTTTTACAACGTGAACTTCAGAAGCACCGTTGTGACCGATAGCTGCAGTTACATCACCTGCGTGAGAACCAAAAGTTACCGCAACAACTGTGTTGCCAGATTTTGCAGCGGCTTGAAGAAGCTCGATAGAGCTGCGTTTCAATTTACCGTTTGTTTGTTCAGCAAATACTAAAACTTTACCCATTGTTGCTCCCTACAGAACTTTCGCTTCGTCGCGAAGAAGTTTAACAAGCTCAGCAGCTTGCGCTGAAGCATCACCAGACAACATTTTAACTGCAGGTTTTTCCGCAGGAAGAGTCATGCCAGTGTATTTTACTTTGATGTCAGAAGCAGGAATGTTCAAAGAAGCGAACTCGATCTCTTTGATCACTTTTTTCTTCGCCTTCATGATGCCTGGAAGAGACGCGTAACGAGGCATGTTCAAGCCTTTGTTTGCCGCAACTACTGCCGGAGTCATCATTTGCACAACTTCTTTAGCGCCACCTTCGATATCACGCTCAACAGTTACGTTTTCGCCGTTGAAAGCAAATTTCGAAACTACTGTCGTGTGAGGTACGTTCAAGAATTCAGCCATCATTTGGCTTACTGAAGAAGCGTTGTCGTCGATTGCAAGTTTACCAGAGAAGATAATCTTAGCGCCGCCTTCAGCCTTAATAACTTCTGCCAAAGCTTTCGCTGTCGCGAAATTATCTAAACCTTCACCGTTTACTACGATGGCTTCATCTGAACCCATTGCCAAAGCTGTACGTAGAGATTCAACTACACGAGCCTTTGGTCCAACACTCAAAACCCAAACTTGGGAACCAGCGTTTGCGTCGCGAAGCTTGATAGCCTCTTCAACTGCATACTCGTCATATGGGTTCATAACCCATTTAATACCCGCCGTGTCGATACCAGTTTGGTCGGGAGTGATTTTAATCTTTGTTTCGGTGTCAGGCACCTGCTTGATACACACAAAAATCTTCATGTTTTTACCCCGTTTTTTAGAGGTCCTGTTCTATCGCATGTGCAGGAAAGGCAAAACTAAATTCCATATTTAACGTGTCGCGAAACATGACTGGGGTCATAGACAACTGTGAGGGCACAGGAGTAAGTTAGTTAAAAACTTATTGAGAATTTAAAGTAACACAACAAGGGGTTTTTCACCATGTCTGGATTTCTCGGATCTACTGTCGGGAAAAAGTACTTAATGGGAATCACGGGCTTGATCTGGGCGGGATTCGTTCTAGCACATATGGCCGGTAATATGCTCATTTTCGTAAGCGCCGATGCTTACAACTCTTACGGTCACGCACTGACAAGCGGTAATATCATTTACGTCGCGGAAACAGTGTTGGTTCTTGCCTTGATCGTGCACGTTTACACAGCGGTTTCGTTGACGATCAACAACCGCGCTGCCAAAGATCAGCGTTACGCGGTCGCGGCAAGTGGTAAAAAACGTTCGACATTGGCATCTCGTACAATGGCGGTACAAGGTTCCATTATTCTTGTATTCATCATTCTTCACTTGATCACTTTCAAATACGGTGTGCATTACGAAACGAACGTAAAAGGCGTTCCGATGCGTGACCTGGCTCGTTTGATGGAAGAAGTCTTCCAACAACCGGGTTATGTTATTTGGTATTTGGTTGCTTTGATTCTTTTGGGTTTCCACTTGAGTCATGGTGTGGGTTCTACATTCCAATCACTTGGTTTGATGGAAGGCACTTATCGCAACACTTGGAAAAAGCTCAGCTATGGATACGCAGTCATCGTAGCACTGGGTTTCATCGCTCAACCCGTTTATCTCTTCCTTTTTCACTAAGGAGCAAGGTCCATGGCTAATAAATTAGATAGCAAAATTCCTAGTGGCCCAATTGAAACAATGTGGGAAAAAACCAAGTTTGATTACAAACTGGTGAATCCAGCTAATAAAAGAAAACACTCTATCATCGTTGTAGGTACTGGTCTTGCCGGTGCTTCTGCAGCCGCTTCTTTGGGTGAGCTTGGTTATAAAGTTAAAGCTTTCTGCGTGCATGAATCTCCTCGCCGTGCCCACTCCGTGGCGGCTCAAGGTGGTATCAATGCTGCGAAAAACTACCAAAACGATGGTGACTCAACTTACCGTCTTTTCTATGACACCGTTAAGGGCGGAGACTTCCGTGCTCGCGAAGCGAACGTTTATCGTTTGGCTGAAGTGTCCGCTAATATCATCGACCAAATGGTGGCTCAAGGTGTGCCGTTTGCTCGTGAATACGGCGGAACTCTTGCCAACCGTTCCTTCGGTGGTGCGCAAGTATCTCGTACTTTCTATGCTCGCGGTCAAACAGGTCAGCAGCTTCTTTTGGGCGCTTACTCTGAGATGATGAGGCAAGTAGACGCTGGTAACGTAGAACTACGCTACCGTCGTGAAATGCTTGATCTTGTGATCGTTGATGGAAAAGCTCGCGGTATCATCGTTCGTAATTTGTTGACGGGCGAAATTGAATCCCATGAAGCTGACGCAGTTGTTATCGCTTCTGGCGGTTACTCTAACGTCTTCTTCCTTTCAACGAACGCGATGAACTGTGCAGTAACGGCGGCTTGGAAAGCTCACAAACGTGGTGCTTACTTCGCAAACCCTTGCTACACGCAAATCCATCCAACTTGTATCCCTGTTCACGGTGAGAACCAGTCAAAATTGACTTTGATGTCTGAGTCTCTTCGTAAT
>JAGIAF010000295.1 GCA_017745015.1 Bdellovibrio sp.
TTGAAAAAAGTTTATGCGAAGATCGCTGAAGACGCTCCTTACGCATTCCTTTTCACTGTTCTTGAAGATCGCTTGGTTGCCAACATGTCGTGGCCACCGAAGTCGCGAAGACCATCGTAAAGCTCTTCGTCTGTTACGCTGTCCAAGAATTTCTTCATGTTTGGATGTTCTTTAGCGATACCTTTTTTCAACGCTTTCATGTCTTGAACAAGAAGCAATGATTGAAGTTCGTAGTCTTCCAATTCTTTTTCTAGGAAGTTTTGGAAAAGAGCGCCGTCTTTTTTCGCGAACAAGGCCTGACGTTTAGAACCGTGACGTACTTGGATAACTTCCCAACCGTTGGCAGCCATTGTGCGCTCAACGCGGTCAGCATCTGTACCGTTCATGATTTCTTTGTTCGTGATACGGTGACCATCAAGTGATTGACGGTTGTAATCCAAGATCCAAGTCAAAGTACCGATTTCGCGTTCAGCAAAGTCAGGTACCGCTTCATACATTGAACCTTCACGGAATTCAGAGTCACCGCACACAGCCCAGAAGTGAGCGTCTGGTACTTCATAACCGTGCTCGCGAGCATAACGGTAAGCCAAAGCCATGTAACCCGCTTCAACTGGTGGAATGCCCACTGTACCTGAAGGGAAGAAGTTGTGGTGATCTGGATCGTAAGCAGAGTGGTAAGATTGGAACACGAACTCAGAACCGTCAGTGAATTTGCGAAGACCGTTCATTGCTTGGTCTGCTTGTTCTTGAGTTAGTTTTGAAAGATCGTTTTTAACCAAAAGATCCAAAAGGTAGTTGTAAGAGTGATCTACTGGAGAAGCATGCGGTTTGTTGGCGATATGGTCAAAACCAGATTTCGCGATCAAGTGCAAAGCACCCATGATGTGAAGTGAACTTGCGCAAGCTGCCGGGTGACCACCGATTTTTGGGTCGCCTTTTTCTTTGTCAGAACGGTGATTTGCTTGCCAGATCATTTGAGTGGAAAGGTAAAGCGCACGACGTGCGATTGCATCCAACACTTCTGGTTTTGCAGATTTCAAAACCTCTGGTTTCAAATTCTTAAATTGAGAGTCAGCCACGATGGTCTCCTTAGCGTATTATCAAGTCAGATTACGGGAGCGAAACTAGCATTCCCCAGAGGGAGAGTCCACTAAAACAGGGGTTGAAATTAGACTCTTTGCTCCAAGTTTACACTCTGAAAACCCCCTGAGCACGCATAGGTTCAGTATGGGCCATCTGGACGTGGCCGAAGGCGGGTTAAGAATGAAAAAGGGCCCTACTAAGGGCCCCAATATTGAAAATTATTCTGAATTTGGGTGGGAAACGGGGCGTCGCTAGAAGCAATTAATCTCTGTAGCACTTAGGGTCTTGGAATTGAACTGAGAAATCGCGAATCAAAGATGTGTCCTCGCCCATAAAGATTCTTGCTTCAGGTAGGATGCTTGAAAGAATGTTTTCACATGCTTCGTTTGAACCGATCATTCTTCCTTTACCTACTGTGATGGCAAACTGTTCAAACTGTACTGCGATAATTTCAGAAGCTCTTGCGGTGCCAGCAGTGTAAGGGAGCCACACCTCAAGTGAATTGCCGATTGTGCCGTCATTCATTGGCTCGCTACCAATTAAAGAAATGTTGTAGACCATTTCAGAACTGCCAACTTTTCTGTACACATTTATTTGTTGATCGGATGGATAAACTTTAAAGGAACGAATTACTTTTGAGGTTTCGCTTTCAACGATTGTGATCTCTAATTCTTGATTTTTTTCTGTCGCTTGGAACTGACATTTCTTTCCTGAGCACTGACCACTCAATTGTCCAGTAAGTGCTGCATGCTTCAAGAGCGCTACTTGTTGATTTGCGGTCAACACCTCATAGTTTCCGCCAACTGGTATCCATTTCGTACTTTGAAAAAGATCATCCAAGAAGTCAGATAGAGCTTTTTTAACTTGGTCATTGGTTGTTGAGCCATTGATCGCCATAACAAAAGACGTTACGGCGCGAATTTTCTGGTAGTCCTCTTGTTTCATTTCGGGTGCGAATGCTTTGTTTGAAAGCATCTCGCAATGTTTACCTGCAAGAAGTTTACAAATATGGCGTTGGCCTTTTTTAGCTTCCATACGAGCGCTCATTGCAAATTCATGCACTAGCAAAGTCGCTTGTTCTTGCTCCGACATTTTTTCAAATGCCGCACGGTTGATCCAAACCTCAGTTTCAGTTTGCAGAGCAAGTTGTTGAGTATTCTCTTTCGTAAATTCAACACCGATTGTTTTTTTATTTAAAGTGTTGAGAGAAACAGGGGCAATATACCAAGTTTTTGATAAGAACATCTTTTTATAGCCAGCAAGGACCTCGGCAGGAGTTTCTACTTCGTTCTTACTCAGCGATTGCTTAAATTCGATTTTCTTTTGAATGATGTTTTTAAATGCAGGCAAGTCCGTCGGGTCCACAATGTAGCTTTCGTACATTTTGCCGCTTACACCGTTGCCACCATTTCCGTCAGTAGTACCGTCAAATTGGGAGACGCCACCTGAAGTGCGGGGAGCAGTTGAGCCCGAAGAGCGTGTAGACTCTGAACAAGCGACGTTAAATGTCATACAAAGTGCCATCGCTACTATACCGCAAGTATTTAAAACTACTGAACTTTTCATTTTCATTCCTATTCCAAAAGTTATTGTTGCGAAACTGGGACCAATTTACCCGAAGCTGAATGACGCATCTAGACTTTTTGAGTAAAAGTAGGATAAGATAATTTACCAATAGTAAAAGAAGGTCCCATGGTCTCTGTTTTTGATTTCAAAGATTATCGAGAGTTTTTAAGAGCTTGGCTTGATGAGCAACCCGGCAGAGGCGCTTCCAGCCGTTTGGCTGAAACAATGAACATCAGTCCTTCGATGATGAGCTTGGTGATGAGGGGGGAAAAGAACCTCACTTCAGAGCAGGCCGTGGAGTTGATTGAATATCTCGCGCTCAATGAGCTTGAAAGTGACTATTTCTTTGTGCTTTTGGAAATAGGAAGATCTGGTTCGCACAAGTTCACTCAGCGTTTGCAAAAGAAGCGTGATCTACTGCTTACTCAAGCACGCAAAATTTCCAATCGCGTGAAGAAGGACATGGAACTCACCGAGGAGCAAAAGAGTATTTACTATTCGAGTTGGCTCTATACCGGTGTCCGTAATCTTGCAGCTTGCCCCTCGACTCAAGACATTCATAAAATTTCAGAGCACTTGAATATTCCCCTCGAGCGTTTGCAACCCATCGTGGATTTTCTAGTTGAGAATAATTTGTGTAAGTTGGAAAAAGGCCAATTGGCCTACGGCCCTCAACATACCCATCAAGGTGTTGATTCACCTTACGTAAATCAGCAGCATCGCAACTGGCGCATGAAGGGCAATGAAATGATGGAGCTTCGCCGTGAGCAGGATCTTTTCTATACTTGTCCGATGTCTTTGTCTGAGGAAGCCTTTGAAGAAGTGCGTAAGCTTTTACCGACGATGATCCAACAAGTACTAAAAATTGTTGGTCCTTCGCCTTCAGAAAAAGTGGCTTGTTTTGCAATCGACTTCTTTAAATATTAATTAGAAGCTACTTTGCGCTTGTTGAATGCGTTCTTGAGACCAGGCGAGGGTTTGTAAAACCACTTCACGCACTTTCACCCAGTCGGTGAGGTCGGCGGGAATGATCAGACCACGCAGGTCAAAGCTCAGGTATTGGTAAGTTTTGTATTCGGTAGTGAAGACCACACGAATCGCTCCTGATATCGGGTCAAATTTTGCGGAGTAGGGAATTGCTCCGTGCATGATGCGAGTTTTAATACTCGCAAGCATTTCTTGAGATTCCGCGGTGAAGCGTTTCAGATTCTGTGCCTTATCTTTCACAACGGTCTCGCGATATTTCTTAATTGCTTCCAACGCCGAAGCGGAAAGCCCTTGGCTCATAAGATCTAAATCTCGCTGAGTCACCAAAGCTGGGT